>NZ_JBVBZF010000081.1:0-13115 GCF_057447755.1 Fusibacter sp.
AACCAGTATTTTTTGAATCATATCAATTCGAGACAGTAAATCTGTAAAATCCTCTGAACCGAATAGGACTTCAAGATAGCCTATCGAACCTGTTTTATACATAACCCTAAGGCGATCGTTTAAAAGTTCGTTCTTCTCTCCGATTTTAGCTTCAGCATCTGAGAGCTCAAGGGTTTTAATCTCTATGTCATTTTCGGTTTTGCCGATGTTGACATCTAAATCTGCGATTTCCTTTTCTAGGTTCTTAATGCTCGTACTCACTTTTTTGATGTTTGAAGCTGTTTTATTTTGAAGGGTCTTATTGGCATCAATCGAAGCATCCATGGATTCGATTTGCTTTTTCAGTTCTTCAAGCTCTCGTTCTTTTTTCTTGAGTTCATCATTATCAGCCCAAGATGCCGTCATAAAGAGCAATGTGAAAATCAATACAATTGGCAGCCATTTTTTTAATTTCATAAGGGCCCCCTAAACATCCAAGTACTTGCGCATTGACCAGATACTACCCAGTGCACCAATACCTGCACCAATCACTACAAACAAGAAAATCAAATCTTTTATGAGAACCTCAGGCTTGATGATGTATGCAGCAATAAGAACGTAAAAATCTGAGTTTAACATGCCATAGACATATTCATAACCCATTTTCATAAGACCTGCTGCGATGCCTGCGCCAACGAGTCCTAGGATGGTTCCTTCAGTTAAAAAAGGCCATCTGATAAACCAGTTTGTTGCACCGACATATTTCATAATGTTGATTTCTCGATGCCTTGAATTAACAGCAAGTTTAATGGTGTTGTGGATAATGAAAGTCGAAATGGCAATAAGGACAAAGATGATGATCAAACCTGCTTTTCGGATTAGATCCGTAAAGGCAAGCAGTTTTTCAACGATATCCTGATAGGACTTAATTTCTTCTATCCCTCTTAAATTATCCATGGAAGCCAGAACACTTTCAGAATAATAAATATCTGTCAAATAGACAATAAATGAGTTAGGGAGTGGGTTTGATTCAAGTCCCTCCAGCAAATAGGCATTTTCCTTCCATGAGGTTTTCATCCTCACTAAGGCTTCTTCTTTGTTTTCATATACGACGGATTCAATCCCTGAAATACTTTCGATTTGTTGCTTCAAGTCTGCGATTTCATCAGACGAAAGATCTTCTTTTAAATAGACCTGTATGCTATCAAACTGTTGCTTGGCTGACTGAGCCAGTGAATTGATGTTGATGATCAGTGCAAAGATGATTCCTAAAATAATCAAGGTTGCAGAAACTGAGGAAATCGATGCGATACTCATCATACGATTTCGCCAAAGACTCTTTAAGGCTTCTTTTAATGTGAAAATCGGTTTAATCGTCATAGCCATAAACTCCTATTTTATCGTCTCTTGCTATTTCACCTCGTTCAAGTGCAATAACGCGTTTTTTCATAACGTCAACAATATCTTTATCATGTGTTGCCATCAAAATAGTGGTTCCACGTCTGTTGATGGTCCTTAAAATCTTCATAATTTCCCATGAGGTCTCAGGGTCAAGGTTGCCTGTTGGTTCATCGGCAATCAAAATAGGAGGGTTGTTAATCATAGCCCTCGCTATGGAAACCCTCTGTTGCTCGCCACCTGACAGTTGATTTGGGTAGACGTTTCCCTTACCAGATAGACCCACTAGGGACAAAATCATTGGTACTTGTTTTCGGATGGTCCTTTGAGGTGTGCCTAAGATCTCCATTGCAAAGGCGATGTTCTCATAGACCGTTTTATTGGGGAGTAGCCTAAAGTCCTGAAAGACCACACCGACCTTTCGCCTTAAATAAGGCACTCTTCTTCGATGCAGACGTGTTATGTTCACATCATCAACCCATATTTTACCCGTTGTTGCATCCACCTCTTTCAGAATGGATTTTATAAAAGTGGACTTTCCTGCGCCACTTGGTCCCACAATAAAAACGAATTCACCTTTTTCAATTTTTATGTTGACATTGTTAAGTGCCATTACACCGTTATCATAACGTTTGGAAACATTGCTAAACTCTATCATAAATGTCCTAACCCTTCTCATTTTTCCTGTAAACACTTTATACTATCTTCTATTATACTTAATTTTTCAGTGATAATAAACCATTTCATTTATATTATACCTATACTTGACTTGCAATTTAAGTGTATAATTATTAAATAAATATTACACTGAGGTGAACGACATGGATAAAAAACAAATTAGGCAAAATATGATGCTCATGCGATCTGCTTTAACCACTGAAGAGCGTGAAAAATACAGTGAAGAAGTTCTAAAGATTTTGATACAATTGGAAAATTTCAAAAATGCACGTGCTATTGCTTCCTTTGTGGATTTCAGAAACGAAGTCTCTATGGCACCCATCAACGATTATATTCTTGAAGCAAATAAAGCCTTGTTTCTACCTTATATCGATATGGCTACAAAAACAATGACTTTTCATAAGGTTAATGACCTATCTGAACTTAATCTGAGTAAATTTGGCATTTTAGAACCAAACCCTTCAATCCACGAACGCATTGACATCAACACAATTGATTTGGTTCTAACACCTGGTGTTGCCTTTGACCACACGGGTCATCGTCTGGGTTACGGTGGCGGCTTTTATGATCGCTTTTTCGAAAAGTTAAATCAATCCGTACCGCGTATTGGTATAGCCTTCTCATTGCAACAGATTGACAACATCCCCCTGGAAGAACACGATTTGCCCCTCACGGGACTCATCACAGAAGAAGGCCTACAGTTGTTTTAAGTATAAAGCATATAAAAAAATGGACACGATATTCGTGTCCATTTTATTTTGAACTGCTGTTTATGCCTATTTTTTAGCCTTAGCTTGTTCCTTAGGCTTTTCTTCAGGTTTTTCAACGGCCTTATCAGCCGGTTTTTCTGCTGGTTTCGGCGTTTGAGGCTTAGGCTGTTTCGGCGGTGTTGCCAAATGCTTAAGGCGTTTATCCACCAAATCATTGATTGAATTTTTATCAAATATCCCCTTGCTGTTGCGTTTACCTGCGGGTTTACCCGTTAAGATCTCTATGCCTTCATCCACATGGCTGATTGCCCAAACGGAGAATTTGCCTTCGCTTACTGCTTTTACAACTTCCTGATCTAACATGAGGTTCTTGACGTTTTGCTTAGGTATGATCACGCCTTGTTCCCCATTAAGCCCCTTCATTTTACAAACTTTGAAGTAGCCCTCAATCTTTTCGTTTACGCCACCGATTGGTTGAATCATCCCCCTCTGGTTAACTGAACCCGTTACCGCAATGGACTGATTGATCGGTACACCAGATAAATCTGAAAGCAGTGCATAAAGTTCCGTACTTGAAGCACTATCGCCATCCACACCAGAGTAGAGCTGTTCGAACACGATGCTTGCTGTTAAAGCAAGGGGTTTGTCTTGTGCAAACATCTTGCCGAGATATCCCGTTAGTATCATGACCCCTTTGTCATGGATTTTACCACTTGTTCTTGCCTCTCGCTCGATATTGATAATACCCGATCTACCTTGATATGTGGACACTGTGATCTTAGACGGTTTACCGAAACTATACTGGCCTGTGCCAACGACTGCCAAGCCATTAATTTCACCGATCTTATAACCAGAGACATCCATTAGGTAGGTGCCTTCTTCAAACAAGGACATGGTTTGCTCTTCGTATTTATTGGCACGATACTTTCGCTCATCCAGAGCTTTTTGCACATGCTCTATTTTAACGTATTCATCCTTATAGTAGTTTGCCCAGGCATCTGCTTCAATAATGATGTCACCTAGTGTTTTAAGGTGTGCTGTCAATTTGCTTTGATCATCTGCTAATCTTGTGGCATGATCCACTAAAAGCGCAACAGCATCCGGCATAAAATGATTGAGATTGTCCATTTCGCACTTCGTGGAAATAAATCTAGCGAACTTAGAAATGTTTTCTTCATTTCTCTCCATGTCTTCATCAAAATCGGCCATGACTTTAAATAGCTTTTGGAACTCTTCATCATAGGCATTTAGAAGCGAATAAGTGTAGTAATCGCCAATGATGATGACCTTAACATCAATTGGGATTGGTTGAGGTTTAATGGTATGAGAAACCAAGGCACCCGATGATGAAATTCTACTGTCAATCGAAACCGATTCATCAAGTAGGGAACGCTTTAAGCTTTTCCATGCAAATGGATTTGCTAAAATATCCTTAGCAAGTAATATGAGGTAGCCACCATTTGCTCTGTGAAGAGCCCCTGGCTTAATCATGGTGAAATCGGTCTTCATGACGCCCATTTCATTGAGGTACTCAATACTGCCTGCAAGGTTGAAATAAGTTGGATTGGATTCAAAAATCACAGGAGCGCTTTGCGTTTCAGAATTATCTACAAACAGATTTATGCGATATCTTTCAAAAAAGGCCTCTGGATTTTGCTGACTCATGGCAAACATCGCAAGTGGATTGCGCTCGTCTGCTTCAGGCTCGTCATTTTTAAACTCATCTAAGTTCTCAACAATATCTTCCTCTAAAAACTCAAGATATTTTTTGATGTCGTCATTCTCTTTGAACTTCTCCTTAATGGCATCAAGGTGGAACTTCACTAAGTGTCTACCCATTTGTTCATCAAGACTCTTAAGCTTGTTTCTTAAGTTTTCTTCCTCCAATCTCAATCGATTGAAGAGGTCAATGGTTTCAAGATTGAGTTTTTGAGAATTGCCCATGAGCTTCTCATACTCCTCTTGAGTAATGGTGTTGTATTCTTCCTCATTCATTGGCTTGCCATCTCGTAGTGGTATGCTGACAATGCCCTTCTCACTTAGCGAGAAGAGGAAACCATACTTTTCACCAACCGAGTTTAACTTCTCTATGACATTTGCAGAGTGCATATTGTATTCTTCAACAAGCTTTTGACGGGCATTTTCATAATCTCTACTTGAAAAAATTTCTTCCATGCCCTTTCTTAGAAAGCGGATAGCCCTTTCAACATATTTTATAAAGTTTTTACCCTCTCCATTTGCAATCTTAATTGCAACTGGATGATATTGATCCTTAAAGTTATTGACATATAGCCAATCAGACGGCGCAGGTTGCTTAACCGCTTGTTCTTCTGTCAACATGTTAACAAAACTGTTACGACCGGTGCCCCATTGGCCAGAAACGTATATATTATAGCCTTTTTTTGTAACATTTAGGCCAAATTGCAGTGCTTTCTTAGCGCGTTCTTGCCCAATAATTCCTCTGATTGGTGGTAAATCTTCGGTTGTCTTAAACTCAAATGTTTTAGCTTCGCATCTATTATTGAGTTGTTCAGGTTTAAGCTTTAAATATTCCATAATCGCCTCCGTGTTATGATTTTATTGAAATTCAGATTAGAACCGCTTCATAAGAAAACTATCCCTATTTATTAAATTTCTACACAAAGCCTTAATACCCTTTTTTTTGTATCAAAATAAGTTTAATTAAAAAAAAGGCGGATTTTATTGAAAAATTATGGTTTTTCAATAAATCCACCTCTTGTTTTACAATTTTTGAAGCCTCACGCCACCATTAGCCATTAGAATTTTAAATTCTTGAGTTTATCTCCAAAGAGATCGCTCATCGTGGTGGTCTGAGCTTCTTCTTCATAGGGCTCGAAATCTTGTAATTCTGCTTCTTTTGCAGCCTTAAGACTCAAGGCAATCTTTTGATTTTCACTGTCAATTTGAAGAATCATCACTTGTATCTCATCGCCAACGCTCACAACTTCTTGTACTCTGGAAACATGTTGGTCAGATAATTCAGAAATATGCACTAGGCCCTCTAAACCATCTTCGATTTCAACAAAAGCACCAAAATTCATAATTCGCGTAACCGTTCCGAGAACGATATCTTCTACCTGATAATTGGCATCAACACTTTCCCAAGGACTAGCCTTAATATCGGCAAGTTTCAAACTGATTCTGTCTTTTTCACGGTTGACCTCAAGGACAATCACATCCACAAGATCGCCTTCATTAAGAACTTCACTTGGATGCTTTATGCGTCTATTAGAAAGCTGTGATATATGAATCAGACCATCTACGCCACCAAGATCTACGAAGGCTCCGTAATCCGCGAGTCTCACAACCTTACCTGTAATGCGGTCATCAGCTGATATTCTTGACATGATATCCGCTTTCGAACGCTCCTGCGCCTCTAACTCAATCACTTTTCTTGAACCGACAACTTTTTGTTCTGCCTTCTTATAATCAATTAATACAATTTCCATGGTTTGGTGTAAATAAGGTTTTAGGTCATCCACATATGAAAGTGCAACCTGTGATGCCGGTATAAATACTCTTGCACCTTTATAATCAGCTACCAAACCACCAGTAACTGCTTCTTTCACTTTTACTTTCAGCTTGCGTTTGCCTTCAAATATCTTTTCAAACTCATCCCATACTAAAATTTGATCCGCTTTTTTTAAAGAAAGAAGCACATTACCATCGCCATCATCCGTTTTAACGACAAATACTGATATTTTTTGACCAATACTTAAGCCTTCAGTTGTGCTACCTTCAATTTCTTCCTTAGGCAAAACACCATCTGAAATATAGTTGATGTTTACGATGACTTCCTCAGCATTTACCGATAAAATCGTGCCCTCAACAATATCGCCCTTGTTTAAATCATTATTCGTCTCATACTGTGCCATTAATTCTGCCATTGACATATTTTCACTCATGCTTATCCCTCCAAAATTAATCTCTTTTTTAGTGATCTATCGTTTTAGAAAAAATAACCTTTATCATAAATTTAGGTAAAACCATCATGCGGCCAATTCTCGAAGGGTTCATCAACAATCGATATAACCACTCCAAGTTCATCTTGATAAACAGCTTAGGAGCGCGTTTTGCTGCGCCACCCCACACATCTACAGCACCGCCAATGCCTATTGCTACTTTTGCGTTGATGATCTTTCGATGCTTATAAATCCATTTTTCTTGTTTTGGTGCACCAAGGCCCACAATCAGTAAGTCCGGTTTAGCTTCATTGATTCTGTCTAAAATTCTGAGTTCATCTTTTTCCTCAAAATAGCCATCTTGGGTACCTTTTACGACCAAGTTTGGATATTTCTCAGATATCTTCTTAGCTGCCGCTTCTGCAACACCAGGTTTTCCGGCAAATATAAATATACTTTTTTGAGATCGATTACAAAACTCCAAGGCCTTTTCCATAAGTTCAATCCCTGGAATACGTTCTGGCAATTCGAGATGATGAATATTGGATGCCTTGATTAGTCCGATGCCATCAGGTACCACTAAGTCACCCTGGCAAAGTATTTCTTTAAATTCAGCATCCTCTTGAGCTCTCATTATAAATTCTGGATTGGGCGTGAACACCATTTTAAGTTCATCACCTTGCATAAAACTGATTAAACGACTATTGGCTTCCTCCATGGTTACCTTGTCAATTTTAACCCCAAAAATTTTAACATAATTCGTTCCCTTAAAAATTTCCATTAATCCTCCACTATATCAGTGTTTCTAATATTTCATCATTGACCTTCAAAATTGCTTTAAGATCATATTTTGATTTAACAATTTTAGCCTTAACAGCTTCATAATCTTGCTCATATCTTTCAATTTCTGCTTCTATTGCTTCTGGTTTGAAATCATGTATCGTACATACCGGCGCCATTTGGACCGTTTCTAAAAAATTCTCAATTTTAGGATCATAGCTTATCCCCACAAATGGCACCTCAGCCACCAGTGAAAAGATAAGCGAATGCAATCTTGAACCCACTAAAATATGCATATTTTGCACTAGGCTTAAAAAGGCCAACGAATTGTATTTATCCACAATAAAGTATACGTGTTCATCAGTCTTGCCATGTATATCTTGAAATATCTTAGTGTCGTTCTTATAGTAAAATGGGACAAAGATAACATTATACTTTTGCGCCAATCGATTTGCCATTTGAACCAATAAATCCTTGTGGGCATCATCTCTAAAATCCTTCTGTCTAATGGCTATTGCAATATTTTGACGTTCTGGATCCTTAAGATTGAGCTTATCAATAATTGCCTGTCCTTCATCAAGGGCTTGACACTCAAGATCCATAACTGGATCAGTGGTTATCGTTGCCTTTTCTGGCTTTACACCTATTGACATCAAGAGTTCATAGGATTTAACATCCCTAACCGTTATACGATGAACCTTGTTTAATATCCGTTTAACGCGCTTTTTATTGGATTCTCTGATCAAGGGCCCAACACCATGACTGATGAGGAAGACCTTTTTCTTAAAGAGCAACCCCATTCTGATAATACTCAAATAGTAATGAATGCTTCTTGCACTTGTGACATCCTGTAATAGGCTGCCGCCGCCACTGAGGAGTACATCGCACTTCATGATGGCCATGGCAACCTTAAAAGCATCGCTTCTATTAACTGCGTTTACATCGAATTTCTGCATGGTCTCCTCTGGATTATTTGACAATACTGTGATTTGAACTTTTGGGTTGACCCGCTTTAATTTCTGAGTCAAAGTCAACAGAATCGCTTCATCTCCAATATTGTGAAATCCATAAAAGCCTGAGATCACGACTTTATTCATAATTTTTACTCCCAAAATACGCAACATAAATGCGATTAATAATTTCTAACGCAAGGAGAACGATAATGCCTATGACCAGTCCCATTGCCAGTGATAAAAAGGTTCTTGCAGTAGAGAGATAAATTGGTGCTCTCGAATGGCAGAAAGTATTTACGACTGAAGTAAATCCAATCATAGATGTCAATGCAAACGGGAACAAAATACGCTGATAACCTCTACATGCCAAGTAAATAGTTGCTGTAAAGGCTGGAAAGGCCATTAAAATCTCTTTCGTTCTTGGTCTTGCCAGCATAACATTTTCAAGGAAATTTCTAAAGATAATTTCAATGTTCAAGGCTTCAACATTTGTTTCATGACCGGATCTGGCAATATAAATATAAACGATAAAGGCTAACACTGCAGCAGCAATTAAATAGTAAACCTTAACATTCTCATAGATAAAGCCCTTCAAATCCTCCACAAAGAATGTATTTTCTTCTAAATCGTGTACATTTCTTCTGTAGCCGAGTTTGATTATATAGACCACAACAAACAAGAACATGGGTAAAAGTAAACTTGCTTTTACCCCCCTGTAAAAACTCATCTCCACTAAATAGTCCGATCTGGACATGATTGCACCTACAGTCAATCCACCTAAGAGGCAAAGAAGTACAATCGCAGTCAAGCCCAATGTTGATTTAACGATAATGCCTTTAAAGGTGTAGACTTTTGTGCTGAGCAAGATATCCTTGATATACTCAATAAAAAATATAATGGCAATGGTCGGATAGACATTTGCAGCTGTAAAAGCATAAAGTTCTACACTTAAATTCGGTATCAGGTAAACGCTTGCTGGTATGAAGACCATGCCCAGAATAAATAGAACCCATTCAAATTTCTCATTGATATCAAAAATCAATTTTAAAGAGATCAACCCAAGGACTAACAATCCAAATGCAGAAAGCATCAGCAAATAAGGCGGTACTGAATGATAAGGCATAACACTTGGTCTACCAAGACTTATCCCATGTGGTTCAAGTCTCTTTGAAAGCCCTTCAAACATTAACTTGTAATCATCAAGCACTTCATAGTAGGTAAAATTGGTTTGTTTGTATGGTCTAAAATAGATCACGCGAATGTTTCGCTCTGTAATGGCTCTATAAAGTGTATTCTCTATTTCAATGGAACCCTCATAATAACCTAAATAGTCATATCGTTGCTGAATATACTCAATTACAGGGAAGACCCGTACAATATTGTAATTTAAATCTTGTGCAAGTTGAAATACGCCTGACTGATCAGTGTGACCTCTTTGAACTGAGGATTCAATCAGTGCAAGGGGAATATTGTCTTGAAGGAGTTTGTCATAAACCATTGGATCATAATTTCGAACACCCTTCTCATATCCCAGTGCGTCTTTACCACCAAATATGATTTCCATTGGCTTTTCATCATATTTTTCTACGTCTTCAAAATAGGCTTTGGCAATATTGGTATTGGCCCTACCAAAGCTAATAGGTCTCAGGTTAATCGGCAAGCCACTCTTTTTGACGATTTCAATCTTAGCAGGATCAAACCCAAGGCCTATGTCTTCAAGTGCAGATGAAACCTCTATACGGGGCAATTTTACCCCCTTTGCTAGGATGTCCTTATAGCGGCTATCTTCAGTATAATAAAGGTCCTCAATTTGACCTTTTAGGACAATCGTTTTGACTTGTTCATCAAACAATTGATAAAAGCCTTCGTCATATCTGGCCTTGATCCCTTGACTTAAGCGGTCAAACAAGGCTTGGTCATATGTTCTTACAACCATATCGTATTTGTTGGTATCTGCAGCCAAGTATGCTGCCGCTACATTACCATATGACTTTTCCCACTCCAAATCTTTTTTTACATTCAAGAGCAAGTCATACTCAATAGCTTGCTGCTCGTTGACCATACTATAGAGGGTATCCTCAGAGATGGCAACACTAGAAATGCCACTTTCAGACAAGGTCTTAAACATTTCTTCATGTGAGATGCCGAGTTGATCCGCATAGAGTGTGAACTCATAATAATCTGCTACAATATCCACTGTTTTAGCTTGATTCTCAACATTGATCCGACTCCAAAGCATTGTTCCTGTTGCTATTAAACTCACCACAAATAATATGAGATATATTTTCTTTTTTAAGTTCATGATTCCTCCACACAATTCAATTAGAAATTATCGTATAATTGCCTTTAATCATTATCCAAGAGTCTTCAGAGGTTAATACGCCTCTGCCATCATTACTTGGCACAAGCATATGATGATCAATGGGTACATTCTTACCATTTAAGACCTTGTTGCCATCCGTTAAATCCGGAATCCCCACAGAATTTGGATCAATAACAGTGGCCTTACCAACTCTTATGATAAATTCCGCACTACTGGCAAAATAAATTGCACTGCCGCTAGGGACATTTACGATTTCAAACAATTGACTCGTGCCGGTTGTTTGACCAATTTGACTCTTTAATGCATTTATTTCAGCTAAATACTTATCATCGAGTGCCTTGAGCTTCATCTCCATATAACTCACCGTTACAAGAGGATCTGCTGTCGTGCCTGCTGTGCCATCAGCCTGTGCTATACCAAGCACCCCAATAAAAATACCAAGCGTTAAGCCTATGATTAGATTTTTATTTATTGCCATATCTGCCTCCTGAGAGATTTATTTTAACACTATCACCAATCATTTTAACATATGAGTCAGGTTCGTGCTATATTTCATAGTGTGTTTGTCAAAAAACAGGAAAAAACCTGCATATAAAAAGATATACAGGTAATTTAAACGTCTTCCTCATATAGACCAAGGCTGATAACCAAGGCTTTATCAACAGCCACCATTACACCTTCTTCAAGATGCCCTAGTTTTTGAATCAATCGCGTTTTATCAATCGTTCTAACTTGTTCCAATAAGACAACTGAATCCTTTAATAAACCTACTTGAGAAGCCTCGACTTCAACATGTGTCGGTAATTTTGCTTTCGCAATTTTTGCTGTAATTGCTGCGATGATCACAGTTGGACTATACTTGTTTCCAATATCATTTTGGATAATTAAAACCGGTCTTTGTCCACCCTGTTCAGAACCACGCACAGGTGATAAATCTGCAAAAAATACGTCGCCTCTTTTAATATTCACCTTAATTATCATCTCCATTCAACTTTGATTCAAAGATAGATAACGCAGATAAGTAATCTATCAACCCAGATTCGCAAAATTCCAAATTTATCTGAGCCATCATTTCGTAGCCAAAACGCATTGTCTCGCAGGCCTTACAATTTTTTAGAGCATTTTTCTTGTGTGATTTTAGGGCAACATTTTTCATAAAAAATGTGTATGCACTAAAAGAATCACAATCGTACTGAGCATTTTTTTTCATCACAAAACCCCCATTGTTAACGATACCCTATCGCATCAAAACAATTTCTCTCTGTTTATGTTACCCTAATAACATTAAAAATAACCCTTTAATGTCTTAAAAATCCATAAACATCTATAATTTAGCCCTTCTTCTCCCAAAAAAATTGCCCAAAATATTTGTTTTTTAAGCTTCCCGTAACCCATTTTACATTTATATGTCTCTATCTAAAAAATATTTTATCATACTTCAAATTAAATCGCTATAAAAATCAAGGATTATCTCAAATAATCTATGATTGCCACAGTTTCATTTTGTTTTTTGTAAACCCTTAACACGCGTTTTGATATCATACAAACAACTTCGTAGTTTATGGTTGAGATCATCTCTGCGTATTGATCAATACTGATGAAGTGGTCACCGTCACTACCAAAAAGTGTTACGACATCGCCTTGTTGTACTTCAAGACCTGTTACATTAAGCATACACTGGTCCATGCAGATTCTACCCACAATCGGTCTGATTTGACCCTTTACGATTGCCTTTGCTTTGCCAGTATAACCTCTTGTAAAACCATCTGCATAGCCAAGTGGTAAAGTCGCAATTTTTTCATCACCATGCGCTCTGTACTTTAAGCCATAGCTAATACCTTCCCCGTCAGAAATCATCTTAACATGAGATATTTGAGCCCGAAGAGACATGGCTTCCTTTAAATCGACAGCATCGTGATTGACATCTCCTGACGGATAAAGCCCATAGAGCATAATGCCAGCTCTCACCATGTCAAACTGGTATTCTGGACAATCAATAATTGTGGCACTATTGGCAACATGCTTAATTGGAATATGAACATTGCGCTTTTCAAGCGCTTCAACTATGGTTTTAAAACGCTCTACTTGCAGATGCGTAAAACTTTTATCCGTCTCATCTGCCACTGCAAAATGCGTAAAAATACCCTCAATGTTAAGATTCGAAAAAGTGGTCATTTCTTGAATTTGATCAATAGTTTCTTCATTGATGGCCATACCGAGTCTACGCATTCCCGTATCCAGTTTAATGTGGACCTTTAGTATTTGATTAAGCACTTTCGCTTGGTCATTAAAATGAATGGCTTGCTCAATATTATATAAAGCCTGTATAAGCTTGTTTTCTATAACTTCCTTAGCATTTTCGTTTGGTGTG
>NZ_JBVBZF010000082.1:0-13012 GCF_057447755.1 Fusibacter sp.
ACTGGGAGGCCGTATTTTGTCATAATAAACACTGTAACAGCAGACGCTAAAGCGACAATAAAGGCACCCGGTAGGGAAGAGATTGCACCAAGTTTTCCAAGGGTATGGCTTGCCCCTGCTCCGCTTGAAACTGCACCAATAATTACAAAGATACTCATGATGATTGCTGCGGTCTTAAACCGCACGACCTTGGCACCTACAGCCGTTCCGAAGAGATTCGCTGCATCGTTTGCACCAAGAGACCACCCGAGAAACAAACCGCTGGAAATGTAAAATAAATTCATATTCATACAATCACCTAAATCTCTCTCTTAATGATAAAGATGGATAACTTATCGCCAATTAATTCTGCTTCGTCAGAAATGCCTGCAATCATGCTGATGAAGTATTTAAGTTGTCTCTTCTCAGCTAAATCAGATACGATTTGATCGTTAAAAAGTGCATAATTAATTTTTTCTTCCAATATATCTGATTCATGTTCGTAAAATTTGATCTTGCTAATATGGGCCGATGCTAAATGAAGCTCACCAAGAAAGGCGCGCGCAGCAAGTAAAAGTGCTTCAGCTGCCTTGTTGGAGTTTGAAACAAGGTTCAAGATGGTTGGATTAAGAGAAGTCGGAAAAATTGGTTTTTGAATGTGAAATTCTTTAGAAATTTCCTCAGTGGCATCTATGATGTTGTCGAGACTCTTAACCAATGAAAGTACATCAGCTCTTGTATCTGGGAGGAGCATAAATTTATAGAGTGATGTTTTAATTTCAACTTCAAGATTATCAGCTTCAGTTTCCAAAGTGCGTATTCTTTTAAAGGTTTCCTCAAAGGTTTCGTAATCCACATCTAGATAAGCGATGATTGCCTTTTCTAAAAGTAACAAACTTTGAGATATGGTATCTAAAAATTTCTCGATTTTTAGATTGAGTTCAATTGATTTTTTAAAGATAGAATTCATAAGCAGTCCCCCTTTTTATAAATGATACCGCGTTAGAGACAAGTCAAACGCTGATATGGTATGTATTAATAAGAAAATGTGAATATGTATGCGTAACTGTAAATCTTGAAATGACAGTGGTTCAAGCAAGGATTTAAAAAAATCTCGTCAAAATACAAAAAAATACTTGATATTTGATATCAATGCTAGTATATTAATTAGAAGAGATGTATAAATATGCTTTAAAATGTATTAAAATGAGGAGAAGGACACTATGAAAAAGATAATAGCGCTACTAATGATCATGCTACTTGCAGTAGGAATCGCAGGATGTGCATCTACAGCAAAGACAGCTACAGAAACGCCTGCAGAAGCTACTACACCAGAGGCAACTGCAACTGAAACGGCACCTGCAGATACCGTGCCGGTTGAAAAAAAAGTGATTAAAATTGGATTGGATGATGCATATCCACCCTTTGAATATCATGATGAAGCCACAAATGACCTCATCGGTTTTGATATCGATTTCACGAAAGCATTAGCTGAAGAGATGGGTGCAGAGATTGAATATGTACCAACGGCGTGGGATGGTATTTTCAACGGCGTTAATACAGGACAATACGATATGATCGTTTCTTGTGTTAGCATTACACCAGACCGTATAGAAGCATTCAGTATGACGGATCCTTACCTTGCTAATGGTATCGTTATTGTATCGGCTGCTGACGGTGAGCAAGCAACTTCAATCGAACAACTTGACGGTAAAAAAGTCGGTGTTCAACTTGAAACCACAGCAGATATTGCAGCTAAAAAGTTTATTGCGGATGGTGCTGATATTCAATTGTCACAATTTGATTCAGTAATGGAAGCCTTTGCAGCACTTAAAGGTGGCTCTATCCAGTATATCATGGTTGATAGCTCAGTTGGCGGTTTTTATATCTCAACAGATCCTGAATCTTTCAGCATCACTTCAGGTCTTTTATCAAACGAACCAATAGGCGTTTGTATCGCTAAGGAAAATACTGAATTACAAGCAGAGGTAAATGCGGCAATTGCATCACTTCAAGCAAGTGGTAAAATGACAGAGATATCTCAAAAGTGGTTCTCAGCTGACTTTGCAACAAATATTGATGCTGAAATTAATGTGATCGAATAAAATCCACGACTTAAAATGATGACCTGTCACGTAAATGTGGCGGGTCATATTATATATATCATTAGTTAGAAGGAAGTTCTATCCTTTGAACTTCTTAGCTGGAAATAGAGAGATAGGGGTAAATTTATGTTGAATGATATACAAATACAAGCCATATTAAAAGGAACCGGTTATACACTTATAATTGCAATTGTTGCCGTTATCTTGGGCACCATATTAGGGATGCTTGTGGCCATAGGCCGAATCTCAAAAAATAGACTACTAAATAAAGTGTCATGGGTTTACGTTTGGTTTTTTAGAGGAACACCATTATTATTACAATTGTTTATGATTTTTTATGCAATGCCCTTAATCGTTAAAGACTTGCTCGGAAAACCCTTCCCAATAAATCCCTTGATGGCTTGTTTTATAGCCTTCGCCCTGAATTCAACAGCTTACATGGCCGAATTCTTCCGCGCGGGGATCGAATCTATTGACAAGGGACAAATGGAAGCTGCAAGAGCGCTTGGAATGAGCTATAATCAAGCGATGTTTAAAATCATTATACCGCAATCATATAAGCGCTTATTGCCCTCTGTTGGCAACGAGTTTATTATGTTAATCAAGGATACCTCACTGGCGTCTACTGTTGCAATCTCAGACTTGCTCCGTACGACCAAAACCATGAGTAGCTCATCTGGCAATTGGATTTATTATGTCTATGCAGCGGGTATTTATTTGATTTTAACGTCAATCATCCAATTGGGCTTTGACAAACTAGAAAAGAAGGTGGGCGTATATGAGTAATACATCAAAAAAAGAAATGATAAAAGTCGTTAATGTCCATAAGGCCTTCGGTGACCTTGAAGTCTTAAAGGGTGTCGATTTTACTGTAAGTGAAAATGAAGTCGTCTGTATTTTAGGTGCAAGTGGTTCGGGTAAATCGACTTTGCTCAGATGCATGAACCACCTTGAGCGCATTACATCGGGCGAAATCTATATAGATGGCGAAATAGCGGATAAGCGTGAAAATGACAAGGATCTGGTCAAAATAGGACAAGAACATGCACAAGAACTTTGCATGGAACTCGGGATGGTTTTTCAACGTTTTAATCTCTTCCCGCATCTGACGGCGATTGAAAATGTCATGAAAGCGCCAATGCTCGTCAAAAAAGTAGATGAGGCAAGTGCCTATAAAGAGGCAGAAGCCCTACTTAAGTCAGTTGGCTTGCTTGATAAAAAGGATGAGTATCCTTCAAGATTATCAGGCGGCCAGCAACAGAGGGTTGCCATCGCTAGAGCCCTTGCCATGAAACCTAAAATCATGCTCTTTGATGAGCCGACATCGGCGCTTGATCCAGAATTGGTTGGAGAAGTCCTCGAGGTTATGAAGGACCTTGCGAGAAATGGTATGACGATGATCGTGGTGACACATGAGGTTGGTTTCGCTAAGGAAGTTGGCGACAGAGTGATCTTCATGGATGGGGGGATCATTTGTGAGGAGGGTACACCGGAAGCGGTTATCAATCATCCTAAAGAGGAAAGAACAAAGGCATTTTTTAGTAAAATCCTATAATGTTATGATGCTAAAACAAGCCAATTGAATGATAAGAGTGGCTTCAAATCCACTCATAAACCATAAATCGACCCCAAGAAGTTAGAGGATGAATACACTTTTTGGCAGTCGATTTTTTTCTGGAGCGATTTATGAGTAGATTTTTATGCAAAATATGGTATAGAATAAGGTATGCACAGATGGAATGAGACATTGCTTAGGACTTATCTGACATTAATACATATTTTAGTTTAGACCAGTTTAGGAGGAAGTATGAAGAAGAGACTCGGTATAGTGACCTCAAGCAAGGATGTCGGTCTAGAATACATCAATCAGATTAGAACAGCACTCGGCAACAGTTTTGACATCGTGTCCTATTCCTTTGAAGCCAATAACATTGATACAATCAGTAATGTGGATGCATTGCTCTTTAGTACAATTTCACAATATGAAATTCTCAAGAAGCATCTGTCAAAGGATATTGAAGTGATCATTTGTAAACTGACCATCTCAAAGGAGGGCTATAATCTCCTTAAAACGACTGTGATTAAAGGAAGCGCAATGCTTGTAAACTTGAGCTTTGAGATGTGTATTGAGACCATCGCAACATTGCAGCAGCTGGGTCTTGAGGGGATTGAATTGGTGCCGGTTTATCCAAACATGGACTCAATTCCAGACCTCAAAGTGGCAATTACCACTGGCGAGGTAGGCCATGTACCAAATGGTGTAACACAAATTATCGACTTGGGACATAGGAAGATTGACAAGAACACCATCCTAGAAATTGCAGTTGCCATGCAAATTGAAGATGTCTTAGCCACAGCTCGAGTATCTGAATACTTTGAAAACCTCGTATCCCATAACCATGGCGTTGAGTTTCTCATTAGTAAGTCCAATTTGCTCAGTCGGCATTTTAAAACCCTGCTTTCCATTATGGACAAGGGGGTATTAAGCATTAACGGCGCTGGTGTGATTGAAAATTGCAACCAAGTGGCAAGGGAAATGGTGGGTAGCAATCAATTGCTTGAAGGCATTAAGGCACAAACTGTATTCCCCATGGTGGATTTTAGTCGGTTTTTAAAGGCCAATAAACCGCTTTTAAATCAGCTTATAAATGTTGGGGAGAAAATGTTGACGGTATCCTTTGTGCCCATCAATGGTCTTGAGGATGCGATGCTTGGCACTGGGCTAGATGGCATTTACATGATCATAGAGAACTTCGAGTCTGAAGAGGACCGCCAAAATATGCTGAGACTGCAGCTCTCCAATAAGGGTCACGTTGCGAAGTACAATGTCGACCATATTATCGGTGAGGGAAAAGCACTTGAAGACGTTCGTGAACTCATCATAAGAATGGGCAATTCTAAATCCGCTGTACTGATCACCGGTGAAAGTGGAACTGGAAAGGAGTTGACAGCTCAGGCGATACACAACGCCTCTCCCTTTAAGGGCAAGCAGTTTGTGGCCATAAATTGCGCCGCCATATCTGCAAATCTCCTGGAAAGTGAGCTTTTTGGATATGAAGCAGGTGCCTTCACAGGTGCAGCCAAGGGTGGTAAAACGGGCATACTCGAACTGGCTCATAACGGAACCCTCTTCCTAGATGAAATCGGCGAAATGCCACTTGAACTTCAGGCTAAGTTGCTTCGCGTGATTCAAGAAAAGGAAGTGATGCGGGTTGGTGGCAATAAAATCATCAAAGTCAACTTTAGGGTCATTGCTGCAACGAATAAGAACCTACTAAAGGAAGTTGAGCTTGGTAATTTTAGGCAGGATTTGTTCTATAGATTGAATGTTTTACCCATTCATATACCACCCTTGAGAGACCGCGTTGAGGATATTGAAATTCTCATTGAAAACATTAAACACAAAGAGGGATATGAATTTGACCTTTCAGAGGAAACGCTTACGTTTTTTAAACACTATGATTGGAAGGGCAATATCAGAGAACTGAAAAACTGTATTGAGTACTTAGATAATGTCGGAAAATCATTGATAACATTGGAAGATTTGCCGCATTATATGCACCAGTCACCTCTGGAGGGGAAATCTGAAAACAAGGCCTTGTCTGGACCGCTGGATGAGAATGAAGCGTTTGTTTTGAGCCTGCTCCATGAGAGCTTTATAAAAAGAAAACGACTTGGCAGAAAGACAATATCAGAAAAGGCATTTGAAGCCCAGCTTTATTTGAGTGAGTATGATATACGGGCGATCATGAATAGCCTTAAGGAAAAAGACCTTATATGGGTGAGTTCAGGAAGAGGCGGAACCACCATATCACCAAGGGGAATCGACTTTATCAAGAATCATTAGAAAAAGGGTTAATTGGCGATTTAAATCGCCAGTTAACCCTTTTAAATTGTGTTTATTGGGATACATAAGTTTATTGATTTGCTATTTTAGAGGTTTTGATGCGTTTTAAGTATTTGGCATCAATATTGCACTATAGAATAATGCGTCGGCGCTGATGAAGAAACATTATATTGGGAGGTTAATATGTCTGAGTTTATTACAAAACGATCAATTTTTAAATCCTACAAATCTATGATTTTACTCTTAATTGGTATTGTCACAGGCTGTATTGTCGGTGCAGTCATGGGGGAAGATGCACAAATGTTCAAACCTTTTGGACAAATATTTTTAAACTTGATGTTTACAGCTGTTGTTCCACTCGTTTTCTTCAGTCTTTCAAGTTCGGTTGCTAAAATGACGAATATGAAGCGATTGGGTAAAATTTTAAAGAGCGCACTTATTGTATTCTTTGTTACAGGTATAATCGCTTCTGTTTTTATCATCGCAATCGTTACTGTGGTGCCACCAGCTCAAGGTGTCAGCATCGAAATGGGGACTTATGATGAAACAAGTCAGATGAATATGATGGATCAAGTTGTTAAAGCACTTACTGTTGGAGATTTCAATTTAATCTTATCAAGAAATGCAATGTTACCACTCATTATATTCGCAATTGCCTTTGGTTATTGTGTGAGTTTCGTGTCTAAAGAAAGGGGTTTAGTGACCAATCCTGTCACAGATTTTCTAGACATATGCTCGGATGCCTTTATGAAAATGATCAATTTGATCATGCTCTATGCGCCGATTGGATTGGGTGCATACTTTGCTTCATTGGTAGGCACATATGGGTCAGAATTGATTAATGCTTATGCGAGAGCCGTAATCATGTTCTTCCCAATCTGTATCGTTTATTTTCTTACTTGCTTTACGGCATATGCATACTATGCAGGTGGCACAAGAGGTGTAAAAGCATTCTATTCCAACATTTTACCTGCAGTAGTCACTTCACTTGCAACACAAAGCTCAATTGCAACCTTGCCGACAAACCTAAACGGCACAAAACGCATGGGCGTTCCAGAGGATATATCAGATATCGTATTACCACTTGGGGCGACAATCCATATGGATGGTACTGCACTTACAACACTGATGAAAATTGCATTTCTATTTGGAATATTCAATATGCCGTTTTCAGGATTGAGCACATGGGTCACAGCCATTGCCATTTCAGTTATGAGCGGTGTGGTCATCAGCGGTATTCCAGGTGGTGGTATGATGGGGTCTTTAATCATCGTTGGATTTTATGGCTTTAATCCAGATGTTATTCCAATTATCGTAACAATCGGAATGTTGACAGATGCAATTGCAACCATGGTAAATGCCACAGGCGATGCTGTAGCTGCAATGATGGTAACTAAACTTGTTGAAGGGAAAAACTGGATGGATCAGGGCTTTGAACAGGCCTATGCAAGTTTAGAGGACGTTAAAGTAAGTTAAAGAAAGGTAATTGATCAATGTACAAATTTGACGAAAAAGTAAATCGCACCAATACGAGTTCAGTGAAATATGAAGAGATGGATATAAAGTTTGGCAGATCAGATTTAATGCCGTTTTGGGTTGCTGATATGGATTTTAAATCACCGGACTTTATGCTAGAGGCACTTAAAAATAGAGCAGATCATGGTATTTTTGGTTATACCAAGCGCATGCCTGAATATTACAGTGCAATTGCAGATTGGCTTAATAAGAGACATGGTGTCATCGTGAGTCCAAGTGAAATTGAGTACGGGCCTGGTGTTGTATTTCTACTCAACATGATGATTCGTCTTTTCACTAAACCTGGTGACCAAATTTTAATTCAATCCCCTGTTTATTATCCTTTTAAGTCAATTATTGAAAAGAACAATCGCGTGGTTTCCGATAATGTGCTTATCTTCAATGGCGAAACCTATGAAATGGACTTTGAAGACCTAAAAAGAAGGGCAAAGGCACCAGAATGTACCATGATGCTTTTATGTAGCCCCCACAATCCTGTTGGGCGTGTATGGCAGGCATCAGAGTTACTGCAATTGGCGGAAATCTGCAAAGACAACGAGGTGCTCTTGATTTCAGACGAAATTCATTTTGACCTTGTTTTCAAACCCCATAAGCACTATTCTCTGGGAAAACTGGACGCTTCATTTGACAAGCACGTCATTACCTGTACAGCGCCTAGCAAAACCTTTAATATTGCAGGGTTACACAGCGCATATTGCATTGTCAAGGACAGTGAAAAAATGAAGGCCTACCGTGAAGAACTGGGGCTATTGGATTTAAACAGGTCCAATGTGTTCAGCAGAGAGGTCACTCAAGTGGTCTATGAGAAGGGCGCTCAATATGTTGATGAGCTCGTGGCATATATCAAATCAAACATTGATTTTGCCAACGACTACATCCAAAAACATATACCGAAAATTAAACCCTTGCCAATGGAAGCCACTTATCTAATGTGGCTGGACTGCAAGGCCCTTAATCTCACAAAGGATGAACTGGATGACCTCTTCATTAACAAGGCGAAGATCGCACTGGACAGTGGTCATTGGTTTGGTGATACAGGGCAGGGGTTCATGAGATTTAATCTTGCGTGTCCGCGGTCGGTCATTGAAGATGGCCTCAATAATTTAAGGATGGCCATAGATGCCGTTTCATAGAATAATCACAGACATAAGGAGACAGATAAATGAAATTTAATACGAAAGCAATTCACTTTGGCGCTATTCATGATAAGCACTTCGGTGCTCATGTGAGTCCTCTTTACCAAACTTCGACCTTTGTTTTCGAGGATTGTGCGCAAGGGGGAGACCGGTTTGCTGGACGAGATAATGGTTACAAATATACTCGACTTGGCAATCCCAACACCAATGAGGTTGCAGCAAGAATGGCAGCTCTAGACGATACGGATGCGGGTCTATATACCAGCACTGGCATGTCGGCAGTATCCACTGCGCTTTTGGGACTGCTTAAGGCAGGTGATCATTTTATTGCGGCAGATTGCTTATACGGTGGAACTGTGGCCGTGATCAACAAGGTAATCCTTCAGTACGGCATTGAAATGGACTATGTCAAAATTAATGATGAGAAGTGTTTTAGACAGGCCTTTAAGCCCAATACAAGGGTCGTTTTTATCGAAACACCTGCAAATCCAACCTTAGAGCTGATCGATATTGAAATGGCAGCCAAAATTGCACATGAACATGGTGCAGCGCTAATTGTTGACAACACCTTCATGACACCTTATCTTCAAAAACCCATGAGCCTTGGTGCTGATGTTGCCGTCTATAGTGTGACCAAATACATCAATGGTCATGGTGATGTGGTGGGTGGCATCATCACTGGTAAGCAGGCCTATATTGATAAAATCAAGAGCCCTCATCTATTGAATTTAGGGGGTACAGGCTCACCCTTTGATGCATGGCTTGTGACCAGAGGTTTAAAAACACTTGGTCTTAGAATGGATAGGCACTGCGAGAATGCCATGGCAGTGGCAAAATACCTTGAAGATCACCCAAAGGTTGAAAAGGTTTACTACCCTGGCCTCCAATCATTTCCTCAGTTTGAGCTGGCTAAGAAACAAATGACTTCTCCGGGTGGCATGATTGCTTTTGAACTCAAGGGTGGTTACGAGGCTGGTGAAAAACTGCTTAACAACTTGAATCTCATTTCACTTGCAGTTAGCTTGGGGGGTGTAGATTCACTCATTCAGCACCCTGCATCTATGACACATGCCGCTGTGCCACCTGATGAAAAGCTCAAAGCGGGTATTACCGAGGGTCTTGTGAGAATATCTGTTGGCATCGAAGACCTTGAAGACATCATCGAAGACCTAGACAAGGGATTTGAGTTTGTCTAAAATATATTAAGGATAGAACCTATAAGCACACTTTTTAAAGAGAAGGGTGCTTATAGGTTTTTTTTAATGTATGCATTAAATCACCATATGAAATAAGATCTGTTGAGGTTTTGTCTGGCTTTCTGTGGCCCACTCATGATCCAATAATGCATATGATGACCACACCTAAAAAGGTTAAGAAAACGCCAGATGCCTTTGAAAGACTCTGTGATTCCATTAAGAAACGCACACCCATCAAACTTCCAAATAGGATGCTCAATTGTCGCAATGGTGAAATGATGCTGATGGAGAGATATTTCATTGAAAAGAGGACCAGCAAATAGGTAAGTGGAGACAGAATGGCAATAATCAAAGCCTCTTTAAAATGATGAGTAAGGGTATATTTTACCTGGTGATGGTTGAGTAGGGCAAGTGGTGTTAATGTGATCATACGGCCTAGGTTATTGAGGAAGTCCAAGAGGAAGGGTGAAATCATCAAGATGGCCATGGCATATTTATCGACAAGTGTATAGGCTGAAATCATTGTTGCGCATACAATTGCAAAGCCTATCGCTTTTGGCATCTTTGTAAGGCCTCTGACCCTTAAACCCGTAACAAGAAAGGTGCCCAGTATGATAAGACCAATGCTGAATAATTGGAATAGCTTCAGATGCTCATTAAAAAGAACTATGGCAAAAACAATGGTGAAGATTGGTGCAAGCCCCCTTGTTATGGGATAGATGACAGATAAGTCTCCATAGAGATAAGCACGGTCTAAAAATACAAAATAGAATAAATGTGTTGTGATACTCATTGCACAGATCAGCCAGCCCAATGGGTTCTGAGATTTGAGCAGTGTGAAGAAGTGAAAACTGATGTAGGGCAAGTAGAGCAAGCAGGTTAAGGTGGTGAAAAACCATACGAAGACGATGCCGCCATTCACCCTTTTTAAGATGTAGTTCCAGTATGCATGCATGACACTTGAAGCAATAACAAGTAATAGTGATATTGAGTCCATTTTACCTCCCGATTTGACAGATTAAGATTATAAATTAAGCGAACTGCAGTCTATAATTAAATGATAATTTATAATATAATATTCAACAAACAGATATTTTGAATAATAAATATCGAAATAATATATATATGGAGGTACTAATGTATTTGATTGGAATTGAAGCCTTTCTTGCGGTTGTGGAAAGTGGCAGTATCTCAAAGGCAGCAGCGCTTTTACATATTTCTCAATCTTCGGTGAGCTATCGACTAAAGACATTGGAGGCTGAGCTTGGTTACAAATTACTTGAACGCAATCAAGGGGTTCGTGGTATCATATTAACAAACAAGGGCCATCGATATTTAAGTGTGGCAGAAAAATTAATGGTCTTGAAGCGTGAAACTGAGAGCATTCAAAAGGTTGTCGATAAGATGGAGATCAGATTTGGCGTGGCAGATAGCATTAGCCTTTTCGTATTGCCTAAAATCTATAAGCATATATTTGAAACCTTTCAAGAGGCCAAGCCCCTTATATTGACACAACACACATTGGAAACTTATGAGAGTGTGAAAGCAAGAACCATTGACATGGGGTTTGTGAAAAGTGAGTTCAGTATGCCAAATGTCATTGTAAAAAAATGCCTTGAAGAAGAGATGATTCTCGTGCGTTACGGAGAGCCTTCACAGTATCTTAAAAGGGTAGACCCCTCTGAGCTCAACAGCAAGAATGAAATCTATATGGACTGGGGCTATGCCTATCAGATTTGGCATGATTGCTGGTGGGCCCCTAACGATTATCTGGTGAGAGTTGACGCTGCCCACCTTGTTTTTGAACTTCTTGATTCTGAAGAAAAATGGGCTGTGGTCCCAAGGTCCATCTTTGATGCCTTAGCCTCGACTGGACCTTTTACGGCACAAGAAATTACAGAAAAACCGCCCAAGCGTTCTTGTTACCTAATCTATAACAAGTTGATGGACCCGTTCAAGCAGGCGGTACTGAATGAAATCCTCGACTACTTCATTTAAACCGCTTCATTGAATGTAGAAAACAACCTAATTTTAGGGGGATTAAGATATGAAAAACATGAAGCTTCAGCAAAAGCTCACCATAGGCATTATTTTTGTGATCATATTCTCCACGGGCATAAGTAGTTTTTTCGTGAGCCGATTTGAACTGAGCAGGATGGAGGAAATTACCGAGGCCAATCTCTTTAATGTTGCAAGCGTGATTGCAGATTCAAACGTCATCAGTGAAGGCTTATATCATAAGTCATCACAAGCAATTCAGGATTATGTTGAGGCCAAGTTAAATGCTTTAATTGATGTGGAAATCATAACAGTTGCTGACATGAATGGCATCCGATATGGACACCCCAATCCCGACCGAATCGGAGAGACCTTCGTCGGTGGTGATGAGAAGAGGGTGGTGGAAAAAGGGGACATGTACGCTTCAATTGCTACGGGGACATTAGGGCGTTCGGTAAGAGTCTTTGCGCCGGTATATTATGAGAACCAACAAGTTGGTTTTGTCATGGTAGCCCACCTCTTTGACGATGTGGTCATTACACGAAAAAGTATTGAAAAAAGTATTATCTTTTATACCATCATCGGCATTATCATCGGAACCCTTGGTGCAATCATCATATCAATTTTTATTAAAAAGAGTTTAATGGGGCTTGAACCCTTTGAAATCGTCCAGCTTTATCGAGAAAAGGATGCCATGATCAAGTCCTTGCATGAGGGCATATTGGCCATTGATCAGCATGGCGATATCACTTTAATCAACGAATCGGCCATTAAAATATTAAATGTTAAGGACCACGATGTCATCGGCAAGAATGTCTTGGCCTTGTTTCCCACCACAAAGCTCACAAGAGTGCTTGAAACGGGTGTGGCGGAGTATGACAAGGGTCAGAAAATCAACGGGGCACATATCATGACCAACCGAGTCCCCCTTATGGATGGCGATAAAATCGTAGGGGCCTTAGCCACCTTTAGAGATCGAACTGAGGTCATTGCCATGGCTGAGGAAATCACAGGCGTTAAGCAGATTGTTGAAGCGCTTAGGGCCAACACACATGAATTTATGAACAAGCTTCATGTCATTATTGGCCTTATTGAAATCGGCGATGACAGCCTTACGAAATCCTATATTTTAGATTTAAAGCATTCCCAGGAGTCTATTAAAGAAATGGTTTTTGAAAAAATCGACAATCCCATGCTGGGTGCTTTGCTCATTGG
>NZ_JBVBZF010000083.1:0-12980 GCF_057447755.1 Fusibacter sp.
AAAACAAATAATCGTTCCCTGAGACTGCTCATTAAATATAGTCCTAATGGGTTCAATTACGGCATTGAAATCTTCGGCAATATTTTCAATGGTCGATTCCATATTGCCTATGACCTTCATAATAACGATACGGGGTGCTTTCCTAACATGTCTAATGCTGGCAGCTTCACCATGATTTATGGCATACATTAGAAAATTCTGTGCCCCTTCATTAATAATCATGCACTTATCCCGGTTGAATTTTTGAATGTTTTCCTTTGCGTTGTCTGCCAAGTAGATCAGTGTCTGATGTTGGTTCATATCGGAAATGACATCATCAAAAGTCTTGGCGGATTCTAAAAGCGGCGTACTTTCAAAGTGATTTTTGATGAACTTCTTAAAATGTTCTTCGTTTTCCGGTTCAATGATAAGGATTTTAGGACCACTTCTGACAAATGACATCATATTTTCTCCTTTTATATTCTATTTATATTCTTTATTATATACCGATTCTCATACGTAACAATCTTGAATCGTCTGTGCCAATGGGGTATTTCAAAAAAAAGTATTGTCTATTGGTGATATCCATCACCGTGATTTGTTCTAGGCCGTTCAAATACAATTTTCCATCAACTGTCACTTCAGTTTTTTGATACTTGTTGTGACCAAAGAGATAAATGTCTGCGTCATAGGGCTTAAGAAGTTCAATATAATGACTATAGGCAATCTTAAAATCACCTAAAGTAATCATCTCCGCTTTTTTGCAAACGTGAAATGGTGGATTTAAGGCCATTAGAGATTCATAATGATCATGATTACCCATTGATATATATACCTCACAATCAGCCTTCTCTAACATTCTTGTTAGCCTTACGATGTGTCTTTTATAAAGATCAATTTTTGAATAGGAAAGTTCTAATTTGACATTGTCCACCAGGTCACCAGTATGGATAATCCATTTGGGGTCCAAGGTAGTCAGAAGGGCTCTAATGGCATCATAGCTCATAAGCGGTGTATCACTTATGTGTACAAGCAGATCACCCTTGGCCTCTAAAAGTGCCTTTGGAATGTATATGCCACCCGTAATATATTTCCACTTTTCTTTAACCACTTCCACAATTGGCATCTCAATACCCCAATCCAATAATTTATTGAAATTATTATATCACAGCCGCAATTAAAAGTCAGAAGTCATATTTTGTGACGATTCTTAAAATTCAATTAAAAGACTCAAAATTAAGCAAAATTTGAGTATAATACAACTAAAGAGACACAAGTGTAATCACTAGGAGGTAAAATGTACAGAATTTTAGTGGTTGAAGATGATTTTATAATTGCAGCCAGCTTAAAAGAAACTTTGGAAAAATGGGGGTATGAAGCTTCACTTGTCACTGATTTCAACCAGGTGCTGACACATTTTATCCATTATGACCCCCACTTAATTTTAATGGACATTACTTTGCCCAAATTTGATGGCTATTATTTTTGTCAGAAGATCAGAATGCACTCAAATATTCCCATCCTTTTTATGTCTTCAAGAGATCATAATAAGGATATTATCATGGCCATTAATCTCGGTGCAGATGACTACGTAACCAAACCCTTTGACCTGAATTTACTGCTTGCTAAAATCACTGCACTCCTAAGAAGAAGCTATGCTTATCAAGAAAACAACCTCACTATGGTGGCATACGAGGGCCTTCTATTGGACGTTGACCAAATGACGGCATCTTTTCAGGATGCAGAAATGACCCTGACAAAAAATGAATTTAGGATCTTAAAGTGTCTTATGGAAAAAGCACCACAAGTGGTCTCAAGGGCTGAAATCATGAGAATTTTATGGGATCACGAGAGTTTTGTTGACGACAACACATTAACTGTGAACATCAATCGTTTAAGAAAAAAACTAGAAGCCATCAACTTAGCCAATTGGCTACAAACCAAGAAAGGACAAGGGTACTCACTCAATGCTCAAGACCTATCTCAAACATAAAGCCTCCTTTTTATTGTTGCAATTCATCATTTCAGCCACAGTCACAGGTATATTTCTACTGGACCCTTTTGTCTCGATTAGTCTATCAAATGTCCTCTATATAAACCTTTTGATCATTTTTTGGAACAGCCTATATCTACTCTGGGATTTTCAAACGTACAAGAAAAATTTAAGCGCTCTTGATCAAATGGCGTCTGGACCTTTCTCCGGCCTTGACCCAATAACTCAGAAAGCACGTATTAAACTGCAAGAGGTAAGCAAAGAAAAGGCCGATGCTATAAACGCCCATCAATTAGAGCAAATGCAGTTTAGAGATTTTATCAACGGCTGGATTCATGCCATCAAAACACCAGTTTCAGCAGCTAAAATCTTACTCGAATCACTTCCCTACGATGATGCACATCAAAAACTCAATCAAGAAATTGAAAGCATCAACTATTACATCAATCAGACTTTATTTTATGCTCGTCTTGAAAACTTCTCAGATGACTATCATATTCAAGAGCATAGGATTACTAAAATATTCAATCATGCACTTAAGACCTTTAAATCTTCATTTTTCTTAAAGTCGCTTCGCATAGAACTCAATATGGAAGAATTCAGTATTCTCACAGATGACAAGTGGCTTCATTTTGTGATCTCACAGCTTTTGTCAAATGCAATAAAGTATGCCGATTTGAATTCAAAGATTACCATCACAAGTGCGTCTCAAGATGATTACGACTTGCTAAAAATACATAATCAAGGCGTACAGATCCCAAGTTCAGATATTAATCGGATCTTTACAAGAGCTTATACGGGAACCAATACCAGATTAAAAAACACCTCCACTGGAATGGGGCTTTACCTTGCCAAGAAGTGTTGTGATAGGCTCAACCATGACCTAATTGTGACCTCAGGCTCTGAAGGCACAACCGCCACTTTGAAATTTGAGAAAATACCAGATTATCATCAGACGTCTATTTTCAAAGCTTAACCCTTAGCACTAACCTTACAGATTTGTAAGGTTAGTATTTAATTTGTAAGCTATTTCGATGGTGCCACGTATCCTATTTTCCTATACTAGGCTTAGAAAAAGGAACTTACGCGCCCTTAAACTTTTGATTATATGGAGGCAACAAACATGAACACCATCTTAAAAGCCGAAAACATTACCAAGATATACGGTTCCAAAACCAACCCAACTTTGGCACTGGATCAATTCTCATTTGAAGTCCACCAAGGTGAATTTTTGGGGATCATGGGACCTTCCGGCAGCGGAAAAAGTACCCTCTTAAATGTGATTTCCACAATCGACCTTCCTACCACTGGTCGTATATTTGTTGATCAAGTCGAAATTGCTACCTTGAAAAAGAAGAATCTTGCTGATTTTAGAAGAGAAAAGCTCGGCTTTATCTTTCAAGATTTTAATCTCTTAGACACCTTAACTGTAAAAGAAAACATCCTCTTACCTTTGGCAATCGGTAATGTGCCACCACTGGAAATCAGGACTCGGGTCGAACTCGCATCAAAACTTTTAGACATCACCGATATCCTTCATAAGTATCCCAGTGAAATATCTGGTGGACAGAAGCAGAGAACTGCAGCTGCTAGAGCCATGATTAATAGGCCCAAAATGATTCTTGCAGATGAACCCACTGGTGCCCTGGATTCAAAATCATCACAAAGACTGCTTGAATCTATGCAGGATCTCAACCGTTCACAAAATGCAACCATTCTCATGGTCACACATGACCCCTATGCAGCAAGTTACTGCGACAGAATCATCTTTATAAAAGACGGCAAGCACTTTACTGAAATTTATAGTGACGGCGTCCGAAAGACTTTTTACAACAGAATAATTGCAACCTTGGGTGCGCTAGGTGGTGGTATCAATGACCTTCTCTAGCCTAGCTTTAAAAAATATGCGCCGTAATTTTAAGAATTATTTCCTCTATGTTTTTTCAGTAACCGTTGCAATCACCTTCTACTATATTTTTTGTGCGATCAAGTACAATTCAAAGGTTATGTTTGCATCAGATACTTACTTAAAATTTCAAATTATTATGAACATGTCCAGTATTGTACTGATTATTTTCTCAGCAGTATTTATTTGGTACTGCAATGCTTTCTTCACCAAGAAGCGGAAAAAAGAGGTGGCCATGTATACCTTGCTTGGCGTGCCTAAGAAACGTGTTTCCAGAATGCTCTTCATGGAAAATATTGTCGTGCTCTTTATCAGCTTAACCACTGGCATCCTTGTGGGCATATTGTTTTCAAAGCTTTTTATGATGCTGGTTTTAAAGCTCATGGAAATAAAAGTGAATGTCGGCTTTTCTGTGCCAATAAAGGCAGTCTATGATACCACCATAGTATTTACGGTCTTGTTTTTAATCGCCTCAATTCACAGTGCAGTCTTAATCTACAGATTTCAAATCATAGAGCTATTTTCCGCCTCGAGAAAAGTTGAAAATGAACCAAGAACTCACTTTTTGCTATCGATTGCTTCCCTGATCTGTTTGGGATCTGGTTACTATCTATCTCAGAATTTACTTAACCAATATATCTTTTTTTATGCCCTTGCAACCCTACTATTAGTAATCATAGGCACCTTTGGACTTTTTTCAACTGTCATTGTGACCTTTACAAAATACCTTAAGAAATGGGATCATTTTTACTACAAGGGAGACCACCTGATTGCCATTTCCAATATAGCCTATCGTATTAATACACATGCCAAAACCCTTGCTTTAATCACAATTATGAGCGCAACGACCTTGACCGCATTTGGCATTTGTTATGCCTTTTATTTTGACTATGAACAAGCAACCCACCACAGATATCCTCACGCATACTTATATGAACTCTCAAGTCAAAATAATGCTAGTGAGATCGAATCCAAGTTCATGGAAGCCATTGAGGCCTCAGATCACAAGTTAAATTACCATTATCCGATTGAAGTCTCCCTTCTCAAGGTTCGTATAGTGGATAACAAGGGTTCCGATGACCCACTCTATCTGCCTTCAGAATGGGATGCCTATTTTATAAATGAGAAGACTGCAAACACTTATTTAAAAAGTCATAATGCCTCTGAAATTTCTGTCTCCCAAAATCAAATTATCGCCATGGATCCCTATGCTTCAAGGGGATGGGTCAACTATAAGGACCTTGAACTTCAATTCGAACTCGAAGATGAGGCAAACGAAATGAATGTTGTGGACGTTCTCCCCTACTACCTAACAACACAATCTGAAGACCCTGTATTCATACTAAACAATAACGATTATGATGATTTAAAAACGGCCCCTAAGAAAAACTTTTATGCTTTTGATATCGACAATCCAATCCGCGCAAATGATCTTAACTCAAAGTTATGGCAGATTGCCTATCAATATGAAGAACTAAAAATGAGCTCTTTCTATGAAGCCTTTACAAATCTATCTGAGATGAAGGGTTTAATGCTTTTCTCTGGTATCTTCATGGGACTTGTCTTCTTAATCCTAACAGGTTCAATCCTCTATTTCAAAATGATCAATGAGGCTGAGGAAGATCAAGACAAATACACCATCATGCGAAAAATCGGGTATGACCACGCTTTGATCAAAAGTGTAATTTTTAAACAAATGGGCGTCATGTTCAGTCTTCCGATTTTATTGGGCATACTTCACTCTTTATTTGCCCTTCATACCTTTGAAACTCTAATGACGAGCTCTTTTCTGACCCCCATACTGATCTCTATTGGCATGTATGTTTCTATTTATATGTGTTTTTATTGGCTCACAGTACAATACTACTATCGCATTTCCATATCCGGAAATTAATGAAAGCGAATAGAATGTACCCTAAAGATGTATCCATGCTTTCTGGCATGTATACATCTTTTCTTTTGGTCTAAAAAAAAGTATACTTAAATTATCAGAAAATTATGAACTCGCAAAAGTGGTTTGATATTTTTGTATGAATTCATTTTTTTTGGGGTAGAAATGGTTTGTGGTCCGTCTTTTTTTTAACGAGCCACCAATCGTTTGTGTTAATAAAGCGGCGAAAAGAGAAAGGATGGTTTATTTATGGCAGATGTTTTTAGTCTTGATAACGCTAAAGAAAAACTTGAAGCATTAGATGCTTTTATCGATGCACAACCTTCAAAAGAAGATGCATTGATTGCTGTGCTTCATAAAGCTCAAGAACTCTTTGGGTATTTACCAAGCGAGTTACAACTTTATGTGGCTCGAAAACTCAACATTCCTGCATCAAAGGTTTATGGTGTCGTTAGCTTTTACTCCTATTTTTCTCAAGAGAAACGTGGCGAGTTCACAGTCAATGTTTGCATGGGAACAGCATGCTTTGTAAAAGGCGTTGACAAGGTAGTGGACGAGTTCACAAAACAGCTGGGCATCAAATTTGGCGAAACAACACCTGATGGGCTTTTTACTATGAAAGATGTACGGTGTATAGGTGCTTGTGGTCTTGCGCCAGTGGTTATGGTCAACGACAAGGTCTTTGGTCATGTTAAAGCTGCTGATGTAGCCGGTATTATTGAAACCTACAAAAATAGTGAAAGGAGCGAATAATCATGCCAATTAAATCTTTAGATGAACTTAAAAAAATCCGTGAAGATCAAATAAAAAAAGTCAAGCTTCGTGAATCAGGTGATTCAGAAGATCAAACCATAGAAATCCTTGTGGGAATGGCAACATGTGGTATTGCTGCAGGTAGTCGTGAAGTTCTCAACGAGCTCGTGAGCATCATTAGCAAAGAGTCTATTGATCATATAAAAGTTGTACAAGTTGGTTGTATGGGCTATTGTCATAGCGAACCTACTGTTCAAGTCAACGTACCTGGCAAACAACCGATTATTTACGGTAATGTAGACAAAGCGGTTGCCAAAGATATCATCGAGAAATACATTAAGCAAGGTATTATTATCGATGACCATGTACTCATCAAAACTTTTAACAGTGCTTTATAAGGAGGGGGAACTATGGCTATAGAAAGAACGCACATAATGGTCTGTGGCGGTACTGGTTGTGTTTCTGCGCAGAGCCTTGAAATGGTAGATCTATTAAAGAGCAAGTTGGTTGAAAAAGGATACGACCAAGAAATCAGCGTGGTTAAAACAGGCTGCTTCGGTTTCTGTGGACAGGGGCCAATTATCAAAATTCACCCTGAAAACGTCTTTTACGTTCAGGTGGGACTTGATGATATTGATGAAATTGTGGAAGAGCACATCATAAAGGGCAGAACCGTCGAGAGACTCCTTTACAAAGAACCTGAAACTCAGAAAAATCTTGCTAAGCATGATGAAATGAGCTTTTATAAAAAGCAATACAGAATTGCACTAAGAAATTGTGGTCTTATTAATCCTGAGGACATCAATGAGTACATAGCATTTAGTGGCTATGAAGCACTTGGAAAAGTATTAACAGACCAAAGTCCTGAGCAGGTAATAGAAACAATTAAAGCCAGTGGCTTACGCGGTCGTGGGGGCGGTGGCTTCTCTACAGGTTTAAAATGGGAGTTTACCCGTAAGCCTGTGGCAGATCAAAAATACGTTATTTGTAATGCTGACGAGGGCGATCCAGGTGCTTTTATGGACCGTTCAATCTTAGAGGGTGACCCACATTCAGTTCTTGAAGCCATGGCCATTGCAGGCTATGCAATCGGCGCTAGCAAGGGTATCATCTACATCCGTGCAGAATACCCTCTTGCAATAAAACGCCTTCAAGTTGCAATTGATCAAGCTAAAGAATTTGGTCTATTGGGTGAAAACATCTTTGGTTCAGATTTTAACTTTGATATCGAAATCAAGCTTGGTGCTGGTGCATTCGTTTGTGGTGAAGAAACTGCACTCATTCATTCCGTGGAAGGTTGCCGTGGTGAGCCAACTAAAAAGCCTCCATACCCTTCAATTGAAGGCTATCATAAAATGCCAACAAGTGTTAACAACGTAGAAACCTTCGCAAATGTCCCACCTATTATTCTTAAAGGCGCTGAGTGGTTTAGCAGTATTGGTACTGAAAAGTCTAAAGGAACCAAGGTTTTCGCACTTGCGGGTAAAGTCAATAATGTAGGCCTTGTGGAAGTGCCTATGGGTACCACTTTAAGAGAAATCATTTACGACATCGGTGGTGGTATCATCGATGGTAAGGAATTCAAAGCCGTTCAAACAGGCGGTCCTTCAGGTGGTGTTATTACCAAACTGGACCTAGATACACCTATTGATTATGAGAGTTTAAAGGCCATTGGCTCTATGATGGGGTCAGGTGGTATGATCGTCATGGACGAAGACGATTGTATGGTCAACATCGCTAAGTTCTATCTCGACTTTACTCAAGATGAATCTTGCGGTAAGTGTACACCTTGCCGACTAGGCACAAAACGCATGTATGAAATTTTAGATAAAATCACTAACGGTGAAGGGACAATGGCTGACATCACAAAGCTTCGCAACCTTGGTAAGATGATCAAGGACAGTGCACTTTGTGGCCTTGGACAAACTGCACCAAATCCTGTACTCAGTACCCTTGAATACTTCTATGATGAATATCTTGCTCATATCCAAGATAAACGTTGTCCTGCTGGTGCTTGTAAGGCACTTGCTAAATATAAGATAGACGAAGTAAAATGTATAGGCTGTACCGCTTGTGCACGCGTTTGTCCAGTAAATTGTATCGAAGGTAAACCAAAACAGCTACACATTATTGATGAAGAGAAATGTATAGCTTGTGGTGCATGTTATACAGCATGTAAATTCGATGCAGTTATCAGACCGTAATGAAGGGGGTATTCTTTTGAAAATGCTTAATATCAAAATAAACGGCTTAGATTTACAGGTTCCAGAGGGAACAACTATTTTAGAAGCGTCTAAACAAGTTAATATAAAAATACCAACACTTTGTCACCTCCACCTTCACGAATTTGGGATCGTCAATCAAACCGCTTCCTGTCGTGTCTGTATGGTTGAAGTAGAAGGCAGACCTGCCCTTGTACCTTCATGTTCAGAGCTCTGTACAGAGGGTATGGTCATCAGAACAGATAATATCCGTTCTATCTCTGCAAGAAGAACAGCAGTAGAGCTATTGCTTTCAAATCATCCATATGATTGTCTCGTCTGTGCAAAAAACTTAGAGTGTGATCTTCAAGCACTTGCTCAAGAGCTCGGCATTAGAGAGATTAGGTTCCAAGGTGAAAAAATGAACTATCCAAAGGATACTTCATCATATTCATTGGTTAAAGATCCAAACAAATGTGTTATGTGTCGTCGATGCGAAACCATGTGTAACGACGTTCAAACATGTGGTATCCTATCAGCTGTTAACAGAGGCTTTGACGTATTCGTTGGCCCTGCTTTTAATTTAGATATGGTGGATACTTCTTGTACCTACTGTGGTCAGTGTGTGGCAGTATGTCCTACTGCAGCACTTACAGAAGTCAACAACACCGACAAGGTTTGGGATATGCTCAACGATCCTAAAAAACACGTTGTGGTTCAAGTGGCACCTGCTGTTCGTGTGGCTATTGGCGAACTCTTTGACATGCCAGCAGGTACAATCAGCACAGGTAAAATGGTAAGCTCCTTAAGAGGACTTGGCTTCGATGCAATTTTCGATACAGACTTTGGTGCAGACCTTACCATTATGGAAGAGGCTTCAGAACTAATTGATCGTATCCAAAATGGCGGACGTCTGCCAATGCTCACAAGCTGTTGCCCTGCTTGGGTTAAGTTCTTTGAGCATCAGTTTCCGGATTTACTAGACATCCCTTCGACTTGTAAATCACCTCAAATTATGCTGGGTGCAATCGTTAAAACCTACTATGCAGAAAAAATGAATATGAAGCCTGAGGATATCTTTGTGGTTTCTGTCATGCCATGTCTTGCTAAAAAGGCTGAGGCTGCAAGACCTGAACTTACAAAGGATGAAAACAACAATGTTGACGTGGTTATCACCACGCGTGAACTTGGTCTAATGCTCAAAGAAGCAGGCGTTGACTATGCTGGTTTACCTGAAAGTGATTTCGACTCTATTCTTGGCGAAAGTACTGGTGCTTCTGTTATTTTCGGTACAACAGGCGGTGTTATCGAAGCGGCTGTAAGAACGGCTTATGAATGGATTACAAATGAGACCCTTGAAAAGGTTGATTTTGAACAGCTTAGAGGATTTGAAGGCATTCGTGAAGGTCATGTACAAGTTGGCGATCTAAACCTTAGAATCGGAATTGCTCACGGCCTTGGCAATGCGCGAAAGCTTCTTGAGGAAATTCAATCTGGCAACTCACATTTCGATGCCATCGAAATCATGGCTTGTCCAGGTGGTTGTATCGGTGGCGGTGGTCAGCCATACCATCATGGTGACATGGAAATCATCAAGAAAAGACAGGCTGCAATTTATCAAGAAGACCGTAATAAAGTCCTTAGAAAATCACATGACAACCCTTATATCAAGAAGTTATATGATGAGTTCTTAGGAAAACCAAACAGCCATAAGGCGCATGAACTGCTTCACACCCATTATGCACCTAAAGAAAAAATCTAGCTTTTTAAGCAATTTGAAAGGACTGTCCTTAAGTGGACAGTCCTTTTTATTATAAAATATTCCTTATCATCCAGCTTTGAGCAAGAATTTCTAACTTGCGAAAAGCGGTTAGATGCCTCAAAACAAGGTTTTGGCCTTAAATGGTCATGCACTTCATTTGAATTTATATCACATTCTAAATCTATGATGGCTTAATAAAACTAACTACAATACCCACAAAAGCCGCGATTGCACTAAGATAAAATCCAAAGCCAGTATTGGTCACATTACCGACAAGTTCTCTCATATCAGCGTTAATGTTACTCACAATAGCCATGGCAATAAAAACAAAAAGCGAGAAAATAAACTGTGTAAGGTGTACCTTACCTGCACTTTTCTTTCTGAGGCCGCTTAAGACAATGGCACCGATTCCAAGTAAAGGAATCAAAAGCAAAAGATAACCCAGATAGATGACATTTGCGGATGCCGGAAAGTTATATGCAGTGCCAAAGGCATTAATCATCTGAACTGCAAAATTAATCCCCATGACAAGGCTCATGCCTGAGAAACTCGCCTTTGATGAGGCAAACATACTAAAATTAGGGTCCATCGTGAGCCAAGGCAAGAAAAATCCGATCACTAGAACTAAGCTGATGCTCATAAGAACAGTTTGTTTATACTTATGAAATAATGGATGTCTCATATACACTCTCCTTCTGAAAATAAGTCCTTATATGAGCTATTATAGCATATTTACCCTCTTGGTTTATTACATTTAAATGAAAAATCCGCCTTTATGTTTTATACAAACTTTGATATGATAAATATGAATTAATAAGGAGGCCTACCCATGTCTGATGTAATGAACAAACTAAAAGCCTATGAAGAAACACTATGGATAAATCCTAATTTTAAACCCTTTGAAGAAGCACTTTCTCAGATTGAACAAATGTCGGTCAAGTTTCCGACCATTGAAGACATTAAAGAGGCAGATGCGCGTCTAAGACGTTTTGCACCCTTTTTTGAGGCCGCTTTTGAAGAAACAAAATCAAGTCACGGGATTATTGAATCCACTTTACTTTCAATAGAAGAATACCAAAAGGCCGTCATCACATTCATTGGTGGTCGTATTTTAGGAGATTGGTTTTTAAAAGCGGATAGTCATTTGCCAATTGCCGGTTCCATAAAAGCACGCGGTGGCGTCTACGAAGTCATAAAATTTGCCGAAAAAATTGCCCTTGAAGCTGGCCTTGTCACCCTTGATGACAACTATGAGAAATTCTTGTCTGAACCTGTAAGATCCGTTCTTTCCAGATATTCAATCGCTGTTGGCTCCACTGGCAATCTCGGCCTAAGCATCGGCATCATCAGTCGTGCACTTGGATTCAAAGTGGATGTCCATATGTCGCACGATGCAAAGCCTTGGAAAATTCAAATGCTTAGAGACAAGGGCGCTAATGTCGTTCTTTACGAATCTGACTATTCCAAAGCAGTTGAAGAAGGCCGCAAAATTGCTGACCTAGACCCATTCTGTCACTTTATAGACGATGAAAACTCCATAGACCTTTTTACAGGATATGCCGTGGCAGCACTTAGACTCAAAGAGCAATTCGAAGACATTCATCGCAAAATTGATTCTGAGCACCCACTTTTCGTCTATTTGCCTTGTGGTGTTGGCGGTGCACCTGGTGGAATTGCCTATGCGCTTAAGCTGGTTTATGGTGATGCGGTTCATATTTTCTTTGCTGAACCAACACATTCACCTTGTATGCTCCTTGGCATGTCCTCAGAAAAATACGATGGCATCTCAGTAAATGATATCGGTCTTGACAACAGGACCATTGCAGACGGTCTAGCAGTTGGAAGACCGTCAAAACTCGTCGGTAAAGTTATGAGCCCACTTCTAAGTGGTATTTATACGGTCTCAGATGAAAAATTATATCGAATGCTCTATCTCATGGCAGCATCTCAACAACTGGGGCTCGAGCCTTCAGCCCTTGCAGGTGCAATTGGTCCCATTAAACTCTTCTATGACACGACTGGCTTCAATTACCTCAAAGCACATGGTCTTCTTAATAAAATGGAAGCATGCACACACCTGACATGGGCAACTGGCGGTAATTTAGTCCCAGATGAAATCATGGAAGCCGATATTGCCAAAGGTCAAAATTCTGATTTAATGACCTTATGATGTAAATTAACCACATACAAAAAGCTGATCCTTATGTTAATGCCATAAAGATCAGCTTTTTTTATAGATCATTCGTTTTCATCCAGCTTTGAGCAAGAATTTTCAACTTGCGAAATGCGGTTAGATTAAAAACGGTTATAATAATTCAATTTTAACTTTTTGGTTTTCTAGAACTGCCTTGATTGTCATACCATCCTTAATCAATTTTCGGATGTAAAGTTCTGCAATTTCATCTTCAATAAGCTTCTGAATGGTCCTTCTGAGTGGTCTCGCACCGTACTTCTCATCAAAACCTTCACTGAGGATTAAGGCTTTAACTTCATCC
>NZ_JBVBZF010000084.1:0-12803 GCF_057447755.1 Fusibacter sp.
AGTACTCGTATTTTTAACTTGATCATTAAGCATTGATTTATGTTCCAAATTCGATGCTGTTTCAACTAACTGTTTTAAGCCCTTTTCAGAGGTCGCTGTAATTTCAACGATTTCACATTTGAGCTCCCTCTTTAATCCCTCAATATCAATTTTGTCACCTTTCTTTTGAACAAGGTCCATTTTATTGAGAGCGATAATGACAGGAATTCCGATTTCAATTAACTGAGTTGTGAAGAACAAGCCTCTGCTTAAGTTTGTTGCATCCACGATATTGATGATAACATCAGGTGCAGCATTGAGTACAAAATCTCTTGTAATTGCCTCTTCACCTGTAAAAGGGGCGATTGAATATGCACCTGGTAAATCTACAACACTTAAGACTTTACCCTTCATTTGATACTGTGCCTTCAATTCAGACTCTTTTTTATCTACTGTAACACCTGTCCAGTTTCCCACATATTCCATTTTACCTGTGAGTGCATTGAATAATGTTGTCTTTCCTGAATTTGGATTTCCAGCTAAAGCTAATTTCATTTCCCATCCTCCTATTTCGATACTTTTCTTATTGGCTTAATGATGTTATTGGAGAATTCATCAATTTACTTTGCGATATTGATATTCATTCTCAATAGATGTTTAAAAAAAATGGCGCTTAGGCCTGAACGACAATTGATTTTGCCAATGCTTCATCAATAGCATATCGTCCATCTTTAATATTTATGATATAATTGCCACCCAAAATTGAGATCAAAGTGATTTCTTCACCTTCAAAGCACCCTAAGCTAAACAAAAATCTTCTGTTTTTCTCCTTGCCCTCAATTTTAATAACATTTACAGTTTGTCCTACCTTTGCTTTTGTCAAAAACATCATGTCACCTCTTTCTTAGATGTTTATCCTAAAAGTTTATATGATTTTTACGGTTATACATCTTCTACTTGATAAAGATTATCATATTCACTTACAAGAGTCAACTAGTCTTTTTCTTAATTATATCTAATTGAGAATTTTTATCAGTAACCTAGGTTACCAACTTTACACTTTTGAAATTAATTTTATCTATTATCATTTAAGGCCAAGACCTTGTTTTGTTGTATACAATAATAAGCAGCCTCTTGAAAAATAATACTAGAGGCTGCTTAAAATATAAAAATATCCTTATTGAATGGCTTTAAAGAAGTCACTAATTTTTTCTACACCAGACTTCAGCCTTGAATTATAAAGTGGTAGTTCCCATTCATCTAGTGTTAGAGACAAATCTACTGGTCTCATTTGGTCTTTCATAACACGTAAATTTATCTTTTCTATTTGAAGGGTTTCAATCGAATCCGTCGAAGTTGGTATAAACACTCGTGAATCCCATAGTACCCTTCTAGAGGAAGGGTCTGCTATCCCCAACAAGCCGTAAGGCACTCTCACTGTAACTTGATTGTCCTCAATCCATATATAATTTTGCGCACTCGTAAAATCGCCTATTCTAAATTGACTGAGATCTATTGATTTTTCAGCTACAAACACACCTTGCTTGTCCGTGTTCTCAGGGTTTACAATCTGTATAAGATTCTCAAAGGTTTCAAAGGGTTGACTTTGTGACTGATAACGCCCTTTAAGCCAATTATAACTTGGAGTTACAAGAAGTTCCGGTGCTTCACTAAGCTTTAGCAAGAACTCGAAGCTCGGTGAATCGGCTTCATCCGTTTTCAAATCAAAAGCAATTTTTATATTCTGACTTAAATCAACTCTTTCATTAAAATCAAGTTTAATATAGAGATAGGATGCATTTTGTCCTTCTTGTACGCGTTTAAGTGACAAGTATGGGCTTTTGCTTGAAAATATTTCTTTCATTTGAGGCGCAATGGCTTCATTGGCGAGAATACCATAATTCTGTTCTGGATCAAGTACGTTATGCCATAAGACCTGTCGTTCATATGGAATCATATAAAATTCTGTTGTCCATGTCTTTTTCGCCCATTCATCCATCCATTCAAATATGATGGCACCTGAGTAGTTTTCCTTTAATATGGCTTTGGTCATCCTAATAATCATGCTTGCTTGTTCTTCTTCAGTCTTACCCCCATGGTCTAGGCCATCAGGACTATAATGGGCAGTCACTGAACTGGTTGATATACCATATTCAGCCACAATAGCAGGATATCTGTGATTTTGCTTCATGAATGCTTCAAGATAGCCACCATATCGAAATACGCCTTCACTGTCATAATAATTTGCGTAATCCGTGTCATTGTTCATAAAGTTTGGATAGTTAGGATAGATATGATATGCTCCAAAAAAGCCATTGACATTGTCTCTATTGATCCCAATACGGTCAATATCAACTGAAACCTTGTCATTAAACTGTAAGCTCTTGTCTCCACTAGCATTCCACTCACTGTCATGTGATAATGCATCAAGCGTAGGCCAGTTTACGATTCCAATTAGGGGGTTACCCTGATATTTTTCTGCTTCATATGCCAAGGCATAATCACATGATGCAGCCAACCACGACTCCGTTGGTGAAGCATTTCTCTCTGAATAAAAATATTCGCCTTGGAAAGTATAATCTTCATTGAGTTCATTTGTGGCAATAACTTCTTCAGGTTCCATTTCTCTTCCAACCAGATAGCCTAGAAGATATGGTGATACATCATAAGAAAAAAGACCGGAAGCTCTAAAATCTCTTTGTGGTATTTCGATGTTTCCATGTATGGCGTCAATCGCATACTCAATTTCCTGTTTGTAAACTCGATTGTAATCATCTCCCAAGTAGTTTAAGTTCTTTGGATTTTCCTCGGGCCAAATTTCTTGCAAGAGATAAATTGGTGTATCTGCCTTTAAATTGTATTCATAAAGTGCTTGATAAAAGCTCGGGGATAACAAGGTATAGACCCGGATGGTATTGATATTCAGTTTTCCCATTTGGTCCAACCAAGTTGAATAATTTTCCTTTTCAAGTGGAAATTCTGTAAAGTAACGTCCTGGAAGTGCAGCCCCTAAATTTATACCTTTAATAAAAAAGGGTTTAAGGTCCCCCGAGTCCGTTCTCATCATAATTTTCATATCCTCAACAGTGAAAGGTGTTCCTACTTTTTTTAGGGTTTTAGTTTCACTTGAAATTCTATTGAGGACAGACTTATAAAAAGGCGCTGTAAACTGCCAAAATATCTGCTCTCCAGTGAATTTTTCATAAACGACCTTATTTTGCATCATATTGGTGGTTAAATCATAATTAACACCTAGTAAAATAGCATTGCTGGTAAAATCGCCTGCTAAATAATAGCCATTAAAATAATTCCTCGATATTTGGTATACAGCTGGAAAGCTGGGCGATATATTAAATGCCCCTAGTTTCTCATTTCCAGATGCGGTAACCCTAAGGTTAAAATTAGCTATCGCAGGTTCAAGGCTCTCGGTAATCTCAAAACTGCCATAATAAGGAATACTTGAATTAACGCCATCTAGGTTTGATCTTAACATAAGACTACCCTTATAATCTTTCCCCTTAGTAAGCACGATAACGTCCTCTAAGCTGGTAATGATTATGCCTTCACCATAGAATGGCCACTCATTCTTGTGGTTTGACTTGTACCTTGAAATAATTTGCGCTGGTATCGCATCAAGCTCTGCAAGATCCTCATAGGTCTTCCCAATAAAATGATTGGTTTCCACACCAGTTAAATAGTTAAGCTTGTTAATTAGGTACTTGCTTTCTATAACCTGCTGAAAGAGTGCCTCTAAGACAACCATGTTGTGATTGATTTCGTTAAGATCCACACGCTCTAAAAAAGCGGCATCCTTTACATATAACAAATCTGGTTGATTATTTCCATTATAAGGCTTAACCTTATAATGGTCTGCAAGCCATTTCACAGCTTCATCGCCACTGGTATACTGCTTCATTGAAACTTCTAAATTGGGTTTGTTTTGATAAGAGTACAAAGGGATAACCATAATTAAGACTACGGCTAAGGTTATCAGAAATACAGATCCCTTTGCAATCATAGAAATCCATTTGTACTTCATGATTCAATCCCCTTTCTCTTGATATGGCCCCACCCTGTTTGACCAAATATAATTTTAATCTGTCCATGCAATCGCCAAAAGCTAAACATTTGCCTTGGACCAAAGTTCTCAATAATCGCATAAAACAACAATTTCATTAAATCCTTGAAACTATAGTATTGTTCTTCTCTTTCTGCAATTAACAAAGAAGCAATCGAAACTAATACCCCTAATAAAATGGTACTTACAAATAATAAAAGGGCTATTCTACGATCTAATATGCCCAAAAGGGCTGCAAGTACTACCATTAGATAACCTTGAAATTCAATCATAGGGCCAATCGCTTCAAAGATAAAGTAATAGGGCAGAGCCATCATTCCCAAACTCCCATATTTGGGATTAAACATCATATTTTTATGAAAAAATAGAATATCCATCAAGCCACGATGCCATCTAAATCTTTGGTTTCTAAGACTTTTTAAATCTTCAGGCACTTCAGTCCAGCAATTTGCGTTAAAGGCATACAACACCTTGTATACGTGCTTCATTTCCCTCATACGCTTTGTGATGCGGACAACAATTTCCATATCCTCGCCAACAGTATCCTTCTTAAATGCCCCCCGCGTTGTCATATAGCCGCCTACAGATATAACGCGATCTTTTCTGAATAATCCAAAAGCGCCAGAAATAATGAGTAAGCTGTTTAGTTGCTGCCAGCCTAATCGTCCAGCCATGAAGGCTCTTAAGTATTCAATTGTTTGAAAGCGTGCTAAGGTGTTTTTAGGCAATACAATTTCTTTAATAGCACCCTTATCCACCTCACAGCTATTGATTGGAAAAACGTTTCCACCTAAAGCTGGCGTCTCCCTACTCTCATCTAATGTGAGCGATGCAAGTCTTAAAAGTGATTCTGGCTCAAGTAGCGAGTCAGCATCTATGCCACAGAAAAACGCCTTGTTTGCCACGTTGATACCGGCATTTAAGGCATCTGCTTTTCCGCCGTTGCTCTTATCAATTACCACGAGCTTGGGAATAGAAGTATTGCGATAAATCCCCCTAATTGGAACCGTTTCTAAACTTACCTTATAATGATAATCCACACGAATTAAATTAAAGGCTTCAATGAGCTTACTTAAAGTTTCATCCTTACTACCATCATTAACGACAATCAGTTCAAAATCAGGATATTTGAGGTTTAAAAGTGACCTAACGCTGGATACAATTGATTTTTCCTCATTGTAGGCAGGTGCGATGATGGAAATAGACGGAATCATTTTATCCCTGAAGAGCATTGAAACGTTTTTAAAATTCCATAACTTTGCTTGCTTCCTCACGTTTAAATATGAGCTACACATGAGGACTAGATATGAGAGGTTGACTGAAATTGAGTAAAACGCCAGTAGATAGTTAAAGCTAATGACATAATCCTTAAGCAAAACTCTAGATGAAACAAGTGTTAAAGTAGAATAGTTTTGAATCAAATACAATACCGGAAACAATAAAATGCCAACTATTGTAAAATAGGTAACTGCTTTGACTAAATACTTATCTTTTTTGTGAATATCGCCTTCGCTTTTAAATTCAAAAGGCTTTACACCCCATTTTTCTATAATTCTACTGTTTAGATAACGCCTGAATTCCATTTCAATCTTTGAGTCTTTATCAACATTTTCCTTTATTATGGTAATTAGCATATTTTCAAGATCGATATCTTTATTTAAGTTCATAAAACCAATGAGTTCATTGATTTTCCCATTTCGAATGACTTGTCCAATTATTTCATTTACATAATGTCCTTGCTTTGTATTAAGCTTTAGAATGTAATACTCTATCTTATTTGAAAAAATCTGGGCGATCCTACCTTTGATTTTAAGGTCCTTTTCCTTATAAAAAGCTTCTTCTAAGAGGTAGAGAAATCTCGGATTTACTTCGATCATTATTGTAATTACAGCAATAAGTGTCTTTTCAAACTCATCTTCATGCAGGTGATTGATTAAAATATTAAAATTGGCTGTTTTATTGACTTTGGATAAGGCCCAATAAGCATTCTTTTTAACAATGGCATTTGAGCTTTCATAATATTTTTCACCTGTAAAATCTGCAAAATAAAAGTTCGATACAGTTCGGCAAGTCATTACCAAAAGCCTATTAAAGTCCTCTTTCAGATAGTTGATTTTGTAGCTTGTGTTTTTGGCAGCAATTTGCTCTGTGTAGTATTGAAAAAGCATTTCATATTTTGAGTCAAATGAGTCTATAAAATCAAAGAGGTAGGATTTGCACATTTCATTATAATTCACAGCAGAATAATTCAGCAGGAGTTCAACGTGCTCTATATCCTTTGTATTCTTTAGGGCTACCATCTTCTCTTGAAATACAAATCCAAACTCTAAAATATTGGAAATCGCCTTAATACGGTACCACTTGTGTGTCCCAATCAAAGCCTTGATCATGACATCTAGGGATTTAGGATTTCTTATATCCGTCAGAGCATTTGAAATATAAATTTTGACAGAATAATCTTTTTCTTTAAGCAAAGCCTTTTCCAGTGCAAGTCTTGCATGCTCACTACCTATGATCCCAAGGTAGGTACAGGCTTCTTTCCGTCTGGCCTTGATAATTGATTTGAGCTTTCTCACTTCGAGTTTCTCAATTTTTCTGAGTTCCTTGCTTTGAAGCTGATTTTCTAAATCTTCCATAATTAGATTTTGCTTGATATCCTTAATTTCGCGCAAGGAATCAAAGGTCCCCTTAAATGAATGATTTACAAGTGAAAGCACCGTAGCAAGTCTTTTGTTATTTCGTCTATAAATTTCTTCAAGGCTTGAAAACTTATTTCCAATTATTCTTAGTAGCAAAACGATAATTAAATAAAAAATAATCAGCGCTGCCACAATGATACTATTAACATGTACGGTCATAGAATCAATCCCCTTGGTTTTTTTTCACGATACCTATGATTTCAGATAACATGTAAGGTTTTTTCAAATAATGTACTACACCCAGTTCTAATGCTCTTTTGACACTTGCTTCGTCTTTTTGATGTGACAAGTACAGCATTTCAATATTTTTTGTCTTTGAGCTTTTATGAAGTTCTTCTTTGAAAAGAAAGCCATCAACTTTCTCTAATATTACATCCGAAATAATAAGATTAGGCAAATGTTCTTTAGCCATCATTAAGCCCTCAGCACCATCTGTTGCCGTTAATACTTCTATCTCCAATTCACTAATAAAAGTCTTCAATATTTCTAGATTAGTAACATCAGAATCTACAATTAAAACCTTTGTTTTAGCGGTATGTTCTCTATTAATTTCACCCTGATAAGTAAAATAATTTTTTCCTTTTTGCTTTGACATCCTTAAGCGGTCATAGGCATAGTTAAAGTAATTTTCTACAGTTTGGTCCAGAGAAACCGCATCTAGGTCTAGTTCCTTCGAAAAAGCCGCTCCGATTGACACAGTTAACCTGCCTAAAAAATTATCACTTTGTTCAACGTCAACTCTAAACTGTTCTACTTTAGAAATTAAAGTCGCATACTCATGCCCTTTTAAGTAAAGACCAAAATCTGCTTCATCCAATTTAAAAACGGATTGTTCGCCAAATGCTTCCTTTAACATATAGGAAAGATTTATCAGGACTGTATCCTCTTCAATTGAGCCATATTTTAATTTATATTTTGAAAAGTCATCGATACTGATACAAACCAAGGCACCAACATCGCGCCAATCCTCCTCATTAAGTTCTTCTATCAAGAGCGTGGTAAGGAATCTCTCATTATACAAACCTGTAATTGGGCATTTTACTAACTTTTCGTTTACAGATTTGATGGTTTGATTCAAGGATTGATTTGCCTCTGTCAAATTTCTATTTCTCGTATCAGATTCAGCCAAACTATGTAGCATAATATTTGGGATTTCAAGGTCGTATATTGCACATAGATTTCTAACAAAAGGTTCTATAACCGTTAACCAAATCATACCTTTGACTTCAAATACAAGTTGGAAAAAAGAATGCCAAAGTTCTTTTGGATTGCCCTCATAGCTAATAATTTCATTTGCCTCATTAAATACAAATGCACGAGTATGACTATAAAGTTCATGAACCTCTCGAGGATAAAATAAAATGATCAAGTGCTGATAAACTTCGTTAAATACAATCAGATAGCCTCCAAGTTCCATAAGGTTTTTCTTGATTGGCGTAAGAATGTTACCACACTCCAATGTTCTCAAGGTTTCAATATATTTATCCACATCTGACCTAATTATCGCACCATGCTGTGGTAAAATCATCTCAATCTCATATCGCTTTAAGGTGTCCATAACAGGCCTTAAAACAGAGTTTGAGGGCATATAATGCTCATGAAATGCCTTCATTTTTTCCATATAATCATCATCTGCATAAATTGTGCGATTGTAACTGAATGCCCCGAATAAATCACTTGAAAATAGCACCTTATTTACACAATCGTATGACAAGAAGGCCCCTGGAAAATGTAGATATGGGGAATTAATAAATTCAAGTGTTCTATTATTTCCAAATGTCAACTTATGATTATGCTCTTCTATTAGATAGAACTTCGACTTTACACCGTAAAACTGTATAATGGTCATTGCCCGCCATGATGTGACTATTTCTGCATTCAGTCCTGCTTTTTCAAGTAATGGCAATTGCGAACAAAAATCAGGATCTTGATGGTGTACAACCACATATTTGATTTGATCAAGTGTCACCAATGATAATACATTTTCAAGCACTATTTCAAAATCCAGTACAGAGCCTGGGTCGAATAATACAGCCTCATCACCATCAATTATAAGGTATGGGTTGCAGTCCAGCCCCAAGTTCATGGCTGTATCACCCACCTGAAAAATATCTTTTTTTATCTCAATATAAGACATATAACCTCCACTATTATTAATACTTTGATTATTTCATACCCATTTAAGTTCAAAGAATGCTCTCATTTTATCTTTCGTATTGCAAATACGATAAGGAGAGGAACCCCTACAAGGGTTAGGATTGGGAGTATTATTAAATAAAAAGCATAACTGTATTTACGAAGCCATATGCCATTGACCTTATCCAGCGTGGTTATGGTTTCCGACGTGTACACTGTAAATTCCAAATCTTGGTCTGGTAAGGCCTCAAGACTTGCCTCATAAAAAATACCGTTTTTACTTTCAAGTCTATCTAGCGGAATACTAGTCCCTATTAGATACTCATAGGGCTTTTTTAGGTGGATCCTGATATTGAGCTTTTGAAATTGCTTCCAATAAGTCGCCGGATTCAAAAAATATTTAAAGGTAAAGGTTGGCTTTGTACTTTCCCGTCTGTCCATGGTAGCTTCAATGGGGTAACTAACTTCGATACTATTGATTTCATTTGGTTGAAATAAGACTTCATAAGATAAAAGTATAATTCGATTATCATAAAAGAATGAAGACAGATCATCCAGTGGCAATAGTGACATGCCACTTACACTTTTAAGCTCAAGTATGGCTTGATTTATCATTTGAATTTTTTCTTGGTCGCTATAGGACTGTGTGCTTTCTTTAAAAAGAATAGCCATCATCGAATCTTCCATTTGATGCTTCGAGAGTTCTGATTCTATGAGCGTCATCGTATTTTCTGATCCCACAAGACCTTGCCAATCCGGTTCCACAAACCGTTCATTATTTTTTTCTAATATCCTAAACGCCAAATTTTTAAGTTCCCCTTCAGTTAAGAAGAGTTTTAGGCTTTTTCGATCATAATATTGATTTCCTAACCACCCTCCTATGACAAATTTACCTGAATTATAGCCATAAGCATTTGCATTTTGAACAAATACCAAACTCTCTGAGTTGGTCTTATTAAAAGATATTTCAAATTGAATGTTTTGATAGTCTTCTGTAGGGATAAATTCATAGCACCTGATCGATTCACTTATAAAGGATTGACTATCAGAAACTCTACCCAATAAGGTCTCAAAGCTAGGCAGATCTGAAGACCCGTACACTTTATCCAAATAAACTTTATCAGCTGAAATCAGCTGACCGTTTCGACGTATTTCGACATTATTTTCCATGGCGTATATGGATGAGACCAATGGAAAAATCATGTGTACAGACTGCGTCTGTCCACTCATGTTTTCCATCTCATATCGCGCTGAAACCCTATTCTCATTACTATATAGATCCTCAGAGAGCTCGAAGATTAAATCTTCCTGATTAATACTTATTTCATTGTTTTGATCGACAATTATTTCAGATCCGGGAAAACCTTCCATGATTACCGGCCCAGAATTACCATATGTATTTAAGGTCACCATTAAAGCACTCACAGTCATAAGTGAAATTGTTTTTCCGAGCAGGGATTTAAATTTTATTTGAAACCAATTCATAATCTGATCTCCTAACATTATCCATTATTAAAATGATTTTAAGTCTTCGTCTAATTTTACCAAAAAAAACAAGAAACAACATTTAAATTATAAATTTGCAATCTAAATGTTATTTCTTATTCCTTAGTATTGATTATAATGTTTCATATGAATTAGAGGTACTTCATCTGCTTCAAGGGGTTCACTAAAGTAATACCCCTGTATATAATCACAGTTTCCAACCTTCAATCGTTTAACTTGATCCAATGTTTCAATACCTTCAGCTGTCACAGACAGACCTAGGCTATGAACAAGTGATATTAAGCTGTCCATTACTTTAATGTTTTCAATTTCTAAAAATTTAACATTCAATGACCGATCCAGTTTTACCTTATCAACTGGTAAAAAAGTTAAATAATTTAGAGATGAATAACCGGTTCCAAAATCATCAATTGCGATTTTGATGCCCATTGCCTTTAACTGCTTCAGAAAACTTAAGGCAGCTTGTTTGTTTTCAAGGAAAATATTCTCTGTAATCTCAATTTCAATATATTTTGCATCGACATCGTATTGATTAAGTAATGCTCTTATGAACTTGATATAACTTGCGTCATGCAACTGATTTACAGAAAAATTTATGGATACCGGTTTAATTTTCAATCCACTTTTCTGCCATTCCGACAGCTGCCTAACGACTTTTTCAGTAACGATGCGACCAATTTTGATGATAGAACCATTTTCTTCAGATATTTCTACAAACTCCGCTGGTGACAAAGTTGAGTTCGTCATCCTAAGTAGAGCTTCATATCCGAAGATATACCCAGATACCACCTCAATCTGAGGCTGATAAACCATTTTAAACCCATCGTTTTCAATGGCATCTCTCAGTAAAATTTCAATTCTCGATTTTTTTATTTGATGGTCCATCATGCTAACATCAAAATATTTATAGCCATTCTTTCCTAAGCGTTTAACTGCATACATCGCAAGATCCGCATGCATTATGAGCTGATTGACATCAACACTGTCATCTGGGAACAATGAAATGCCTAAGCTAAATCTTATTTCAATTTCATTATCCTCGATAATAATATTTTCTTCGAATATTTGACTTATACGATTAATATAATGATTGATCTCTGAAATGGACGATTCATATTCTATCAAAATCAGAAATTCATCGCCTCCAAATCTAGAGACAAATACATTCTGATCGATTGAATGTTCTAATTTTCTGGCAACGGATTCTAAGACTTTGTCACCAAAGACATGTCCAAGGGTATCATTAATGCCTTTAAAATTATCCAAATCCAACAGAAGGACAGCCCCCTTCCGATTGGAATTGATCCTATAGGTTAAATGATCAATGAATTTCCGTCGATTGGGAAGGTTTGTAAGGGGATCATGAAAGGCTAAGAAATTAATGTATTCTCTTTGCTGATCGATCTCTTCTATTTGAGCCATGAGCTCTTCCTCGGAAGCCGTTAAAAGCTGGTTTTTTTCAACGATCTCCGAATTTGATTTTTTTAACTTTTCCAGATAGTCATATACCTTGTTAAGCAACGTATTCATAGATCTTGTCACTTCTATGAATGGATTATTTTTTGAAAGCTTAAGTTCAATTTGAGCATTGTTTTCGATGTCAATTGTCTTAATCTCATCATCAATTGAATTGACTTGCTCCATTAATTCAACAAAGTTATAATGCATATCTGATAAAGACCTTGCTATTACACCAACTTCATCTTTTCGCCTTGAATAGTTTTCAATATCGCTGTTATCCTTGATGGTAAAGTCAAAATCCGCCATCCTATTTATCACAGATGCAATTCCAAGGATTGGTTTCGTAATACGCTTAGAAATTTGATAAATAATGATGTAGATTACAGTTAATGTCATCACATATATTGTGATCAGTATATTGGTTATTTCTTTTCCCTTTTTAAGGATATCATCTTTATCGGCAACAGAAATAATAGTCCAACCACTTAGGGGTGATATCGTTTGATTAATCACTTTTGTGCGCTCATCTATCCTGACTTCTGAGATCAATTTTTCTTGATTTAAAATTTGCTCAAAAAATTCAAGATTTAGGTCTTTCACTGATGACAATAACCACTCGGGATGTTTAGGACTGACAACAAATCTATCCTTTGGAGACAAGACCATGATATATCCAGTTTCGCCAATTTGTATTTGATTTATATTATCCCTTAAGTCATCAAGTTTTACAGTAATGCCGACGACACCCACTTTTTGATTTTGATATGTCACACTTCTAGAGAAGCTGACTACCATATCGCCAGTTACATTGGTTTGGTAAGGTTCAGAAATTACAACCTCAGATGAGTTGATTGAGTTTTCATACCATGGTCTTACACGAGGATCATAATTATCTGAAGGTGAAAATCTTGGATATTCCATATAATCACCATTTTCAGTTCCCA
>NZ_JBVBZF010000085.1:0-12776 GCF_057447755.1 Fusibacter sp.
ACGGCTTTGAGCTCCTGGCAAAGGCAGTATCTGATGCAAAAGCAAATGGCTATGAATACGCATATCTGTGTACCGACCATGTGGGTTATTATGAAAAAGCTGGCTTTGAATACATCGGATTAGGCTACCATCCGTGGGGCGAATCGTCACGTATTTATAGGATAAAATGCTAAGGGGTGTGACGATTAACAAGGATTTTTAAATAGAATTATACGACAGAATTTATTGACCTAGAGGAGACAGACATGATGAGTGAGTTAAAGTTCGAACCTTTTCCAGAGCTTGTGACTGAGCGATTAATGCTCGTTAGAGTAAATGAAACACACTTAGAGGCTTTGTTTGATGTATTAAGTGATCCGAAAGTCGCTGAATTTGATTATTTCTATCCTATTGATTGTATGGAAAAAGGACGTGAATTTATAAAGCGATACGATAATGCCATAAGAAACAACCAAGAAATCACATGGGGCATTTGCTTGAAGGAAAGTGAACGGTTGATTGGAACCTGCAGCCTGGGTAATTTTGATAAGCCCTCTAGACGTTCAGAAATCGGTTATGCCATCAATCAGGCAGAATGGAACAAGGGGTACGCCACAGAGGCGATTAAAGGGGTTTTAGATTATGGTTTTAATCAGTTGAACTTAAATCGTATAGAGGCCATGATCACACCTGGGAACGATTCGTCGGTGAGGGTACTTGAAAAATTAAATTTCCAGCATGAGGGCTTGGTTAGAGAACGTGATTTTATAAAGGGCCAATTAGTGGATGGCATTATTATGGGATTGCTGGCAAGACATCATGCGATAAGGTGAAATGAAAAAAGGCTTTTAAGATTAGAAGGGTGATATAAAATGATTAAATATGAAATTTTGACACTTGAGTTTGACTCTGGTTATGGTAAGGTTGTGGTTCATCCGCTGTTGATTTTTTCAGTAAATGAGGTAATCCTGTGCGATGTGGGTTTTCCCAACCAAATAGACCAGATTGAGGCTCAGCTTAGTAAATTTGGCTTTACAATAAGAGATTTGACCAAGGTCTTTATTAGCCATCATGACCATGACCATTTAGGGTCTTTGGCGGAGTTGAAAAAGAGAAATCCAAATATGATCGTAGTCTCGTCAGTGCTTGAAAAACCCTTAATAGACGGTAGTGAAAAGTCGCTCAGACTCAGTCAAGCGGAAGCCTACAATGAACAGTTGACTGGCGATGAAAAGACATTTGGCGTTCAGTTTGTGAATTATTTAAAAACGATTCAGGTATGTGGCGTCGATCAGACGGTATTGGATGGTGACTACATCGTGGAAGGTGTAAGGGTGGTTTCGACACCTGGGCATACACCGGGTCACCTTTCTTTGTATCTGGAAACGGATAAATTGTTATTTGCAGGTGATGCATTGGCCGTTGAAAACGGACGTTTTGTCGTAGCCAACCCTGAGTTTACACTGGATATGGCAACTTGTATGGAAAGTATTAAAAAAATCCAATCCTTGAACCCAGATCAAATTGTCTGTTATCACGGGGGTTCTATTGATAAAAACATTAAGCAAATGATAAATGACTTACAGGAAGGTGCATAAATGCAATATACCATTAGAGATATTAAGCTAGAGGAATGTGAGAAAATCAATGATATAGATGCTTCACAATACATTGGTAAGGCTTGGCGTGATGTGGATGGGGTTCGTCAACTGGTGGAAATTGACTATCAAGATCCTGACTGGCCAAATGGCTATGACCATCACTTTGGAAATCTTCAATTGACGATTAAAGAGGGTGGTGGCGCATTTGGCGCTTTTGATGGAGAGGGTAAACTACTGGGCTTTGCCACGATCAACAAGCCGATTTTTGGTCAAGACTGTAAATACGTTTTACTGGATCAGTTGTTTATTTCACTAGACCAACGTAACAAGGGGATTGGCAGTGCACTTTTTAAAAGGTGTGCTGAGGTGGCAAGTACTTAGGAGGCAGATCGGTTGTTTATCTGTGCTGGTTCAGCTGAAGAGACCATCGCTTTTTACATGGCTATTGGATGTAGCCCTTTAACAAATCCCATTCAGTCATTTTATGAGATGGATCCCAATGATTATCAGCTGGAATATGACTTAAACAAATAGGGATTAAGGTTGCTTTAGATAGGCGTTAGCAGATAGGTGCTGTCAGATAAGTATTATCTGCTAGGTGCTATCAGCTAGTTAATGTCCGATAGGTTTTTAGCTACTGTCCGATAGGTATTATCAGATAGCAAAAAAATGAAGGTAGGTTAATTTATAGTTTTAAGGAGGTCCTAATGACTATTAAAATCGTTGAAACCTTGGACGAAAATTTATTGGCAAGACTTAACCATGACGTTCAAGAAATTCACAACATCATTGAACCAGATCTTTTTAAGCCATTTTCTGCGGACAATATGGCTATGCTCTTTAAATCACTTTTAGGTACTGAAGGCATCAATGCCTATGTCGCTGAAGTGGATTCTGTTCCTGCTGGGTATATGATACTTTCTCAAAAGCATTTTGAGGAAAACTTTTTTAAGTTTGCCCATTCGGTACTCTATATTGACCAGATATGTGTGGAAGCGGATTATAAGGGAATGGGTGTTGGGAAAGCCCTTGTGGACTATGCAAAGGCCTATGCAAAAAAACATCAAATTCACCGTATCGAGATGAATTACTGGACTAAAAATAAGAATTCTGGTGAGTTCTTCAGAAGTCAAGGTTTCGCGAATTTCAACGAAAGACTCTTTATCAAGGTGGATTAGAATTGAAATTTATTAAAAGTTGATAATACTGCCAAAATTTAATATGGGGACATAAAATACACGAGTCTTTAAGCTCGTGTTTTTTAATGTTCAAATTAGACCATAAGAAGTTTTAATCATGAGAAATTTCTCAGATTCAACTCATATACATTTCAGAGTGATGCTTTAGTCTATTAGTATCAAGTAGACAATATATTTTATAGGAGAGTATCATGAACATTAAAGCCTTTGTTAAAAATAATAAAAAATATGTCGTAAAAATCTTTACAATACTTTTGATATCAATAGGCCTTGTGGCTATGATTATTGGTAATCCTGTGATTATGAAATTTCTCAGCAGTCCTGATCAGATTAAGGATTATATCGAAAGTAAGGGACCGATTGGAATCTTTATATACATTGCTTTACAAATTGTTCAAATTGTAATTGCCATTATTCCAGGGGAGCCTATTCAGTTAGCGGGTGGTTATATATATGGTGGCTTTTATGGATTTATCCTTTCGACAGTGGGCATTATGATGGGATCGGTTATGGCATTTTATCTTTCGAAAAAATATGGATTTTCAATGGTAAGTAAACTTGTGCCAAAACAAAAGTTGATTTCATATAAAGAAAAATTAGAAAGTCGAAAAGGGAGTATGTTGCTTTTTGTTTTGTGTTTAATCCCTGGCGTACCTAAGGATGTATTGGTTTATGCAGTAGGTTTGACACCGATGAAGTTTAAAATTTTTTTTCCTATTTACTTTTTCGCAAGGATTCCAGCGATGTTAATAGCAAGTTATCTTGGTGCCCAAATCGGTCGTGTTAATATTGAGCAGATTATGCTAACAATTGCGATTTTGACAGTGTTTGCAGTACTTTTCTATTTGTTCAGAAATAAACTTTATTTTATTTTAGATATTGAAAAATAGTCAAATCCAATTTCAATTTACCAATTTTTAATTCAAAATGTTATTTTAGTTCAATCCGTCAATTTTAATTACTAATTTTAAGAAAAGAGGTGCAAAATGCTTCAAGCAGAAAATTTATGTAAAAAATATGGAGATACCTATGTGGTAGATAATCTTAGTTTAAAAGTGAATGAAGGTTCTATCTTTGGATTTTTAGGTCATAATGGTGCAGGTAAGACAACAACAATTTCGCTTCTGACGACTTTAATACTGCCAACTTCAGGAAAAGCTACAATTGATGGCTACGATATTAAGCGAGATAACTTAAAGGTCAGAAAATTAATCGGTTATTTACCTGAAAATGTAATGTTGTATGGTGATTTAACAGCGGTTGAGAACTTAAGGTTTTTCGGTAAACTCTCTGGTGTTACCGATGTTGAAAAACGAATAGAGGACACCCTTAAACTTCTTGAAATATCGGACTGGAAACATAGGAGGGTTAAGACTTACTCAAAAGGGATGAGACAACGAATCGGAATAGCTCAAGCCATACTTCATGATCCAAAAGTTCTATTTCTAGATGAACCAACTTCTGGACTTGACCCACAAGGGACTAAGGAGCTTAGGGATATTTTACTGATGCTTAATAAGACACGTAATACTACGATCTTTATGAATACGCATCTATTATCTGAGGTGACCAAAATCTGTACAGATATAGGGATTATTAGCAAAGGTAAATTGCTTTTAGCGGATTCGATAGAAAATGTCGAAAGAAGATTCGCAAATGAAAAATCACTTGAAGAAATTTATTTTAAAATCGAGGGGGGTGCAAAATGAATGGGATTTTAGTCTTGGCTCAAAAAGAGTTTAAAATGGCTTTTAAAGATCATATTTTTATAATAATCACTTTGCTGTTTTTGATCCTCTCAATTGTATCAGTATATATTGGATCAAGTACAAAGCATGCTGAAATGCAGGCATATCAGGATATTGTTCAGATGTTAAAAAATCAAGGTGAAATCAATATGCCAACAGCGCCTGTGATATATCCACTTTCAGTTCTTAGCAACATTATAACTTATGTGAGTATGATAGGAGCGGTTGTAGCTATTTTTTTAGGGTTTGATAGTTTTAGTGGAGAGCGTAACAATGGGACTTTAAGATTAATCGCCACGCGTTCTCTCTATAGAGATCAAATCGTGACAGGGAAGTTGCTTGGCGGTGGTATAGTAATTGGAACACTTTTAGCTATTATATTGATTTTTAATATAGGACTTTTTATTGTGGTGTCGGGTATGGTTCCGGGAAGTAGTGCACTGTTAAGATTAGGCATATTCTTTTTGCTGGCATTTATTTATATGATGTTGTTTTATTCGACCACTTTGTATTTTTCAATAAGGACAAATGATTCTTCTTTTAGCTTTATGTTGATGATGATCATTTGGTTATCAGTTTCTTTCGTGATACCACAATTGGCTGAGAGTCAAAAGAACTTTGTATTTGCAATGAGTGCTATATCACAGACAGCAGTGCAAGATACAGTGCTTTCAAAAACCATTAGTTTTGCCTCACCTTCAATTCAATTTCAAGAGATAGGCAATAACCTTCTTCAGGTGATACCAGAAACTGCAAACATAGGTGTTTGGATGTTAATAACTAAAGAGATTAGCGCTTTTCTTGAAATTGTTGCACCGAGTATTTTAATGGTTTTTCTATCGTATAGGGCAATACAAAAGGAGGAAGCACTGTGACTAGAACAAAATTATTTGTCATGTTTACACTTGTATGCTCACTATTATTATTTCCACTTTCATATGCAGGAGATAAAATACAGTCTGATTTATTGCTTGGTGTTACTGTTTCGTCGGGCGAAGAAAAAACTCTTACTTTGTTTATAAATAACTCTGACTCTACTTCGCATGACTATAAACTGAGTGTTGACGGTTTTTCAAATACACTTGAAACTTATTTCACATCAGATGGTCAAGTCTTGGATACAGTGACAGTCTCAAGAGGTAAAAAACTTTTAGTTGTATTAAATATTTTGGTCAAAGGAGACGTTCTTGTAAACGAGGATCAGGGATTTGTAAAACTTACTAGAGATGATGGTGTTGTACAAACACTTTCAATACCCATGATGGTTCAAAAGGAATACGATTTAGCTTTAAAAAGCTTAACGAATAGTGTGGATTGTGTGAGTGGCACTAGTGCTGATTTTATCTTTCTTATTGAAAATAATGGTTCCAAAACACTCACGGATCTTAGGATGATACCAGAACTTCCAAATAAATGGTATAGCAATGGTGGCAATGGTTTTATGACATTAAAGCCGGGAGAGGTCAAAACGGTTACGGTTAAAGTAGATGTTCCTTCTTCTCAAACCTCGGGCAACTACAATGTCAATTTTAAGGCGTCAAGTGGTCAAATCACTAGTGGTCAAGTAAGGATTCCGGTAATTGTCAAAGCCAATTTTCATGTGGGTTATATCATGCTTTTGATCCTTGCTGGCATTGGTATATTTACGTTTACTCAGTTTAAAAAACATGGAAGGAGGTAGTGACAGTTGATTTTTGAGATTGCAAAGAAAGAGATTAGAGATACTTTTAAAAACAAATTGTTCCTGAGTATTTTGGTTATGCTATTGATTTTGACCATTGTTTCTATTTTATTAGGCTCTTATCAAGTCAAGGCTAACATGGATAATTATAATAGCTCAGTGAGTTTTTTAAAATCAATGGGAAAAAGTGAACTGCCACCACCTCCAGAATTGAATCCTATTTCAGCATCTAAAAGCTTCGTGAATTATATTGGAATGGTCGGGGCACTAATGGCAATTGTTCTTGGCAATACGGCTATTGTTAGGGAAGTCAAAAGTGGTACTTTGCAACTTATTTTTACAAGAGGTGTATTTCGTGATACATTCTTGACTGGTAAGCTACTTGGAAATGCAATCATACTCTTAGGCATTACAATCATTACGGGTATAATCACCTTTATAGCGGTGATACTTATCGGTGGTGTGGCATTAAACGCTAGCGATGTCGTTAGAATGCTTCTATTTTTCTTAATGTCTTTATTATATATGATGTTCTTCAATGTACTTAGCATGGGTATTGCAAGTTCGACCTTAAAGGAGAATCGGGCTTTATTGTTAACAGTGGTAATTTGGTTACTTTTATCCTTTGTGTTTCCACAAATAGGCGATACGATGGATATGGACAATCAGATTCCAGGTGGATTCTTTAGTGCGATGGGAATGACGAGAGATCAAGAACATCAAATTCTTCAGAAATTCACATTTTATGAAAAGCTGCGTGATGGCATTGAAGAAATGTCACCAACCAAGCATTATGAGCGTATTAGCTATGCACTTTTGAATATTAAACCTGGGTTTAAATTGAATACGCCTTTAGAAGTAGTTGGGCTTAAATGGCTTAACCTAATGGGATTGATAATCCCGAGCATCGTTGTGTGGCTCTTAGCTTTTGTTTCGTTTTTAAAAAGAGAAGATGGCAGTCGTTAGATTAAACAAGAAAAGTTAAAGATTAAAATATTGGAGGTAGAATATGGTACGTAAATTAAACACAAAGAATTCAGTGAAAAAATGGATGGTATCTTTATTAGTTATTGCTATGGCAGCATTTGCTATGGCAGGGTGTTCATCGAATACAAATGTTCAGACGACAAAAAATACAGATACAAAAGCATCTCAGTCTCAGGTGATTGTCACTAATAATGATTCAAATACAGGGACGAATGGCTCGTCTAGCAATGATAGAGATGGTGATGGTATTCCAGACGCTGTTGAAAAAACGTATGGCACAAATCCTTATTTGGCAGATACAGATGGTGATGGTGTAAATGATAAGGACGATAAAAATCCAGTGGTAGCAGATAATCCAATCAGTGAAACAAGTACTCTAATATTACCGGTCACTGTTAAGGATGCTAGAGTAGAAGATAATGCAAGTGCAGATCATTTGGAAATTTCGCTAACCAACAATAGTGACAAAACAATTGATAACTTTGAAGTCTACTATACGATTACCGATAAAAAAAATAAAACTCAGGAATCCTATTATCAACCGCTTAATAATTTAACAATTAAGGCTGGAGAAACTATTACTGTGCATTTTGACAATCAAGTAAATGATGCAAATCACTATTTTATGAATATGAATGGTTTATATGGAAATTCGTCGAATGGTCTTGTATTTGATGTGACAATACATGCTAATGGCTATCAAAATATGACATTTACTGTCGAAAAATCAGAAGGGACAGCAGAAGTGGCAGATTAAATGTTAGTAAAATGATGATATGAGTATATAATAAATAATATAGGAAGTAGATTATTGTGGAATTAGGTCGTATTTTGACTTAATTCCTTTAAAAAGAGGTGTTATGAATGACAAGTAAAGACATACTAATAATAGAGGATGATTTAGCATTGGTTAAAGTGCTTGAGCTTGAGTTCAAGCATGAAGGATACACTTATGATGTTTCAACCAATGGACGAGAAGGCTATGATCAGTTCAATAATAACCATTATGAACTTATATTGCTTGATCTAATGCTTCCTGAAATAAGTGGCATGGAAATTTGTAGAAAAATACGTAAGGCTTCAAATCTACCCATTATAATGCTTACAGCTAGACGCGATATCACAGATAAAGTTATTGGTCTAGATCTTGGTGCGGATGATTATGTGACAAAGCCATTTGAAATGGAAGAATTGCTAGCTCGAATTAGAGCCGGACTTAGACGCAGCAAAGCTGAGAATTTAATTCAGAGAATTTTAGAGATATCGGATTTAAGTGTCAACCTGATGACACGTGAGGTTATCAAGAGAGGCGATAGAATAGATTTGACAAAAACAGAATATGACCTTCTTGAATACCTTTTAAGAAATAAGGGCCTGGTATTAACCAGAGATCAGATTATCGAAGAAGTGTGGGGCTATGATTTTGTAGGTGATAGCAATGTTTTAGATGTATACATACGTTATCTCAGAAACAAGATTGATTACCCCTACGACAGCAAACTCATCCAAACAGTTAGAGGGGTAGGGTATACTATTAAGGAGCATTGATGATATGAAAATGTTTAAACCTACTAAAATTTCACATCGATTAACAATCGTCTATGCGACGTTGTTTTTCCTTTCGTTAGCCCTGGTCAATTTGGCAACGCTTTTTGGCGTTGTCTATTATATGTATCAGATTTCAACAGAACAATTGAAACTCGTGGATGACTTTATAATTTCAGACGTAAATTCGTTGCATGACATCCCTAAAATTGATTTGGGAAAACTATCTCAGATTGCAGATAATGTGGACGTCAGTCTTAATTATAATGATCGACTTGTTTATAACACTGGTGAAGTTTATCAAATTGACAATCTGGAAAATAAAGTTAATAAAACTTCATTAATGGGCGAATCCAATGAGAGTAGAATTATGTATCTTAAGGATGAGTTAATTCTTGATGATGGCACCAAGCTTGATGTTTTAATTGTTAAGGACATGAATAATGAGGAAGGGTTCATAAAAGCTTTTACAGCAATTATGCTGGCTATAGACGGGCTTGTGTTTGTTTTTGCGATTTGGGTGGGTCATATTATTAGTCGAAAGGCTTTGCTGCCTATAGATAAAATAATCAGTCAGGCAAAAGAAATTGGTGTGGGTGATTTGACAGCAAGAATTCGAATTGAAGGTCCTGAAGATGAACTAAAAAGACTATCGGACACTTTTAATAATTATATTGAGCGAACTCAGTTGGCATATGAAAAGCAAAATCGATTTACACTAGATGCTTCGCATGAGTTGGCGACACCACTGGCTGTGATTAAGGGATATATTGATATTTTAGATAGATGGGGAAAAAATGACCCTGAAGTCCTAGATGAAAGTTTGAAATCAATTAAAGTTGAGATTAATAATATGACAAGCCTACTGGATACTTTATTGGTTTTATCAAAAGCGGACAATGAAATTTTAAACATTGAAAAGAGTGAAATCATACTAGAAAAGTTAATGAAAGAACTTGTGAAGGAAACAGCTTTAATAGATGACGAACATCAAATTGAATGTGATTTTCTTCCTAATATTGAGATTTTGGGCGATCAAAAGCTAATCAAACAAATGCTGAGAGCAATTGTAAATAATAGTATTCGCTATTCACCTGCTCAAACGTTAATTAAAATTGACTACAAAGTTGTTGGGGAGAATGTTGAAATTGTAATATCTGATCAAGGTATAGGCATTTCAGATAATGATATTCCATATATTTTTGATCGTTTTTACAGAGTAGATAAGGCCAGAACACGATCGGTTGGAGGCACGGGCCTTGGTTTGTCGCTTGTCAAATGGATAGTGGAAATTCATAATGGGTCTATTATGGCAAATAGTGAAGTTGGCAAGGGAACTTCAATGGTGATCCGTTTGCCAATGAACCCATAAGGAAATTTCTCATAATATTCTCAGTGGATTCTCAGTTTCATATCAGTTGAATCTCAGTTTGAAGTCCTATACTTTAAGTATGGAGGTGAGGTTAAAAGATCTTAGATGTGAAACTAACAGATAAACAGAGTTGAAAGGAGAATATTTTATGAAATTTAAGTTTTTAATATTATCACTTGTAGCGATACTTGCAATTGGCGGTACGTATTCTGCATTCGCAGCTTCTAATATAGGAAATTTGGATGCTGGTAAAACCATTGTAAGGTCAAATGAAAAGGAAATGGAAAATGACAACGAAAAGGATGATGTTTCATTAGATCCTACTATGGTAAAACCAGCTATCAACGAAGAAAACGCCAAGCAAATTGCACTTAAATCTTTAAGCAATAGCACATTCAAATCTATCGTTCTTGAAGATGAAAATGGCAAATTGGTTTATGGTGTCATTGTACAAGCCGGTGATCAAAGTTATGATGTTAAAGTGGATGCGAATACTGGTGAACTCCTAAAATCAGAACAAGATAACGACAATGAGAATTCAGGAAAAAATGTTGAAAATTCAGAAGTTGAGGATGATGATTCTATTGAATCAGGTGACCAAGTATCTGATGATGCCGAATAAAGATTGGAAACTCAAAATTATAAAAGGATTGCAGTTCGTTATGAGCTCGCAATCCTTTTACAATTTGCGATGAAAATTTTGAAATTATTGAAAAGATATGTAATAATTAGGTAAGGACTAAAGCTGTTCTGACCTTAAAATTTATTGGAAAGGATGAGATGATACTTAAATAATATCATCCAAGATAAATATGAAAAGTGAAAAATCATGTGGCGTGATTATTTATAAAAAAATTGAAAAGGATTTGGTTTTTCTCCTCCTCAAGAGTAAGAACACTCACACGTGGGGATTTCCTAAAGGCCATGTTGAAGCGGGTGAAACAGAGGTGGAAACTGCCAAACGTGAAGTCTATGAAGAATCAGGACTAAAAATCAATTGTATAGAGGATATCAGAATTACAACAGACTATATCGTGAAGACCAATGTGAACAAGGAAGTTGTCTATTTCGTCGGAACTGTATTTGAGGGACCCGTTAAAATTCAGGCAAGTGAAATCGTGGATTATGTTTGGGCCAATTACGAACAGGTCATGCGTCTTATTAGTTTTGAAAACTTAAGGGATGTTTTTGAAAGCGCATATACATTTTTAGTGGATCAAGTAGAAAATGAGTAGAAATTTTGTTATTTAAAGGTAAAGATAGAGTCGTTTCAATTGTGGTGCATCCTCATAATGCTGTTTAGTAGTACTCATTTAAATTGTTGAGTCAGATTATGAGGGGCAAACGTCATTTGCATCAATTGATTTACATGAAATTAGGTTAATAGGGTAAAGTGTGATATGATAAGAGGTAATCATGAGCTAAAATAAAGAATTAATAAGCCCAGAGGGACTTTGACCGTTCTTTAGATAGATTATTAAATTGACGCACTTAAACCGTAGTTAGAAAATTAGAGGTGAACATGTTAAATCAGTTTGTTTTACATCCCAGTTACGGAAGAGGTACTGTGGTAGAACGCAATGGTGACTATTTGAAATTGAAGTTTGAAAAATTTGATGGTCTTAAGACCTTCTTGTACCCAGATGCCTTTGAGAATTTTTTAAAGTTCGAAGATGAAGCACATCAGAAAAAAGCACTAGAGGATTTAACAAGTGTTTTAAAAGACAAAAAAACAATCCAAGACGCTAAAGATTTGGTCAATATGGAGTATGAGGAAAACCTGAGAAAAGAGCATCAAGAGGCACTTAAAAAGAAACGTAAAACAGCAACTGTCAAAAAAATTAAAGTCAAAAAAGTCGCTGTCAAAAAAGTGGTGATTGCTGATGAAACGCCAGACAAAGACACAAGTGAAGCTTAGGCTTCTAAATGCAATAATCATACTAAACGCTAAGACTTTAAAATAAAAATTTAAAATTACTATTGACACCATGTCAAATAATTATTATAATCATTTTTAACTTAATAGTACTATCAAGAGCGGTGGAGGGACAGGCCCTATGAAACCCGGCAACCAGATTAAGACTGGTGCTAATTCCTGCAGTAATTGACACCATTTGTCGGTTACTGAAAGATAGTTGAGCGCTCAGATTACCGCCTCTATCATAGATGCGGTTTTTTTTAACCTCACATGAACAGATTAAAAGCTCCTCATTAGAGTGATTGATCGAGTTTGCGTGGGGGTTTTGTTTTTCATAAGGAGGATTTAATGCCAATAAAAATTCCAGACACTTTACCAGCGGTAGATATTTTATCACTTGAGAATATCTTTTTAATGAATGAGACCCGTGCCGTTCATCAAGATATTCGACCACTTAGAATTTTAATACTCAATTTGATGCCACTAAAGATTGATACTGAAACGCAACTCTTAAGAGTGCTCAGTAACACACCGCTTCAACTTGAAGTTACACTAATGCACCCTGAAACACATACGGCAACACATATTGACATGCAACATCTGGAGGCATTTTATAAAACTTTTTCTGAAATCAAGGATGAAAAGTTTGATGGTATGATCATCACTGGTGCTCCGATAGAGCATTTGGATTTTGAGGAGGTCTCATACTGGGAAGAGCTCAGAAACATTATGGATTGGAGTCTACA
>NZ_JBVBZF010000086.1:0-12726 GCF_057447755.1 Fusibacter sp.
ACCAATACCACCCATTACCATAAAGGCAAATTTAAGATTAAATGCATCGCCTAAAATTCCAACGATTGGGAACATAATGATCATAAAGAAGCTGAAAATCATGCTGGCAAACGATAATATGGTTGCGCGATTTTCACTTGGGATTAATCGATTGATATAATCTGTAAGTGCGATATAGCTTACACTCTCTGTCATCATCATGAGTATGAAAAAAAGATAATGATAATTTGAAAGTGCAATGCCCCATATGCTTATTACGGTAACCCAAGGCAGTATAAAGAGAATGCCTTTCTCCTTAATTAGCCCCTCAATCTTGTGGACCTGTGTCGCTACAGCAGCCGCCGCTATAGATGATAGGGCCAGGATTAAACCAATTTGTCCTTCATCATATTGAAGCGACTTTAAGAAGTTTTGATTGTAGAAAAAGATGCAGGTACAAAATGTTCCTATGAGTTGTCCTACAATCATCAAGGATGCAATTTTAGGATTCGCTTTTACAGCACTAAAACTCTCCACTAATTGAGTTTTAAAAATATGATATCCTGATGTTTTTTTAACTTCATCGGGTGAAACTGAGAAGTCTTTTTCTTCAATATTCTCGGACTCTATTTGAGGCTCGATAAAGCCAAAAGACTGAACAACGGCCATTGCACCGATGAAGATGGTAATATAAAATGCAAGTGGATAACTCTTTGTTGCCAAATAGCCACCTACAAAAAATGAAATTACACTTGCAAAGTGATAGAAAACTTCTTTTTTACCGTTAATTCGCATATAGTCGTTTTCTGCCTTGATTTCTTTAAGCGAGTCATAAATCAGTGCATCTCCTGCTCCGGATTCAAGGTTGTAAGATAGGGCTGTAAATATAAAGGAAACTGCAAAGCCCCAAAATTGATTGGACATAAGTAGCAAAATGACACTTATCAAGGAGAAAACGCGCCCACTTATACGGCTGACACGTCTACCAAATATATCGGCAACTGCACCTGTAGGGACTTCCATAGTAAAGGAAGTGATATGAAATATCGTTTCTAGTATGCCGAGTTGAGTCAGAGACATCCCCTTACTCGCAAGATAGATCATCCATATTCCCCTTGTTAAATCCATATTATAAATTAAAGTAAATAAATAATTCTTGGTGATATTTTGTTTTAACCTAATGCTTCTTTCATTTTTTATTGATCTTATTTCCATGTTCATGATTTCCTCCAAAGTAAAATGACTTCTAATATGCAAGTGCTTCGGAGTTTAATGACAGGCTTGTTAAGGAAGCATTCTTTAAAGAGAGATGCCCCATTAATTTTTTATACAAAAAAACTCCAAGCGTATAGACTTAGAGTTCTTAATTTTAATATATTAAGTCTTCTTCAGACACTTGCGGGTTAACATAATATTAAATTTTAGAGAGACTTCTCGCGTCTTTTCTAAAATTTGCTATAATATTATGTGCAACTGCAAAATATGAAAGTCTGAAGTTCATGTTAATACTCACTTTCTTTTGTTTCTTAAACTATACTTTAGATTATATGGCAATAATATTAAGGCGTCAAGCCATAATATTTAAATGTCATACGTAGAAAATGTCTAATACCACCAACATTTTATTTATCCTTTATTGAAAAACAGCCCTTTACCGTGAGGTTAAGGGCTGTTTCTCTTTGTGGGGTCGGTAATTAGATTAATCCCTATATAAAGGGAATTTATCACAAAGTGCTTTTACACGTGCTCTAGCAGGTTCTAAATCAGCGTCTCTGTTTTCGATTGTCCAGCTGATAATATCTGCGATTTCAAGCATTTCTTCTTTTCCAAAGCCACGTGTCGTTGATGCTGGTGTACCAATTCTGATACCACTTGTTACAAATGGACTAGCAGTTTCATTAGGTACTGTGTTTTTATTTGTTGTAATCCCGATTTCATCGAGTAATTTCTCTGCTGCTTTACCAGTGATATCCTTGTTTCTAAGGTCAACAAGCATTAAATGATTGTCTGTACCACCAGATACAATGTGGAATCCTTTAGATTTTAAAGCATCCGCTAAAGTGCTAGCATTTTCAACCACTTTCTTTTGGTAAGCTTTAAACTCATCTGACATCGCTTCTTTAAAACAAACAGCTTTTGCAGCGATGATGTGCATTAAGGGACCACCTTGAATACCAGGGAAAATGGTTTTATCAATAGCTTTTGCGTATTCTTCTTTACAAAGAATCGCACCACCTCTTGGTCCTCTTAAAGTCTTGTGCGTCGTCGTTGTTACGAAATCTGCATATGGTACTGGATTTGGATGAAGGTCTGCAGCGATTAATCCAGCGATATGTGCCATATCAACCATCATAAGTGCACCAACCTCATCACAGATCTCTCTGATTTTAGCAAAATCAATAATTCTTGAGTATGCACTTGCACCAGAAACGATCATTTTTGGCTTTTCAGCAATTGCCATTTCTCTTAAGTTGTCATAATCAATCCAACCTTCTGCATCAACACCATAAGAAACAAAGTTATAGAGTTTTCCAGAGAAGTTAACTGGGCTACCATGTGTTAAGTGACCACCATCAGATAAATTCATCCCTAAGATTTTATCACCTGGCTCAAGAACTGCCATGTAAACACCCATATTTGCTTGTGAGCCCGAGTGTGGTTGTACATTCGCATGTTCCGCACCAAATAAGGCTTTCATTCTATCTCTCGCTAAATCTTCCGAGATATCTACATATTCACAACCGCCATAGTATCTTTTTCCTGGATAACCTTCAGCATATTTATTGGTTAAATGTGAACCCATTGCTGCCATTACCGTTAAACTTGTAAAGTTTTCTGATGCAATTAATTCAATGTTGCTTGATTGTCTTTTAAGCTCAAGTTCCATTGATTCATAGAGCTCTGGGTCATTTTTTTTAATTAATTCTAAATTCATTGATCGGTCCCCTCTCTCGTTACTTTTTAATTTTGATTGGTGCCATATGAATCGCTTCACCTTTTAATCCCATAGTTGCTTCTGCAAAGGCTTCAGCAAGTGTTGGATGTGCATGAATTGTACCGGCAATATCATCTACATGCATTTTTCGGCTTACTGCAAGTGTGCCTTCATGAATTAAATCTGATGCATGTGGTCCCATAATGTGAACGCCTAAAATAATGTCGTTCATATCGGATATAACTTTAATAAAGCCTTCTGGTTCACCAATTGAAAGTGCTTTTCCATTTGCACCAAACATAAATTTACTTTTTTTGATTTCAATACCCTCTGCCTTAGCTTGGTCTTCAGTAAGACCCACACTAGAAATCTCTGGGAATACAAATATACAGCTCGGTACCACTTCGTGATTTCCGTGGTGTATAACACCCATAATGTGGTCTACAGCAGCTATCCCTTGATGAGAAGCTGCATGTGCCAGCATAAGCTTACCATTAACATCACCAATAGCATAAACACTTTGAACGTTGGTTCTAAAGTTTTCATCAACGATGATGCCTTTATGATTGAATTCCACACCGGCATTGGCTAAATTTAAACCTTCAATAACTGGAGATCTTCCTGTTGAAACCAAAACTTGTGTCGCATCAAAGGATACTTCACCTTTTTTAGTTTCTCCGATAACGGAAAGACCGTTATCCGTCTTGATAATTTTTGTTACCTTTGTTGATTTATGAACATCAATGCCCTTCTTCTTGACACTAACTGCAAAACGTTTCGAAATTTCAGTATCCACTTGACCAAGTATCTGGTCAGAATACTCCACCACAGTTACTTCACTGCCCATGGCAGCGAAAATACCTGCAAACTCCATTCCGATAACGCCACCACCAATGACAACAAGTTTCTCTGGAACATTTTTAAATTCCAATATTTCTTTGCTGGTGATAACCCCATCAAGGTTAGCCCCTTCAATTGGTGGCATCTGTGGTTTAGAGCCTGAAGCGACAATAATGTTGTCACAAGTAATGGTTTGGATTTCACCTGCCTCGTTAGTAATTTTAAGGTCGGTTGCACTTAAGAACTCAGCGCTTCCATAGATGAGATCAATACCATTGATTTTAATGAGTTGTTCGATACCGCCAACCAATTGGTCGACGACCTCTTTTTTTCTGGCTTGAATTTTATCGATGTCAAATGTCACCGGACCTGTCTTGATTCCAAAATCCTCAATATGCATCAATGTGTTTAGGAGCTCAGCATTTCTATAAAGCGTCTTTGTAGGTATGCACCCATAATTTAAGCAAGTGCCTCCAATTTTATGACGCTCAATCAAAGTTACTTTGGCACCCAATTGTGCACCACGAATAGCAGCTACATAGCCACCGGGTCCACCACCTATAACGACGATTTCCTTTTGCATATTGCCTCCTAGACTTGTTTTTCCCATTTAAGAATTGGGGATCTTGCAGCAAGTACTTCATCAACACGTCTAATTTGAGTTGTTGTTGGTGCTTGCTTTAATAACTCAGGTGTTTCATTTGCTTCTTTACTGATTTCAATCATAATGTCTATGAAAGCATCTAAGGTCTCAAGACTCTCTGTCTCAGTAGGTTCAATCATGATGGCATCATGTACGATAAGCGGGAAGTAAATTGTAGGCGGATGATAGCCATGGTCAAGTAGACGTTTTGCAACATCCAGAGTACTACATTGATTTAATTCACCCTTAAGGCCAGCAAGTACAAATTCGTGTTTACAAATTGTATCCACTGGGAGGTTGTAGTGATCCTTCAATTTTGCTTGCATATAGTTTGCATTTAAAACTGCCATTTCGCTAGCACGCTTTAAGCCCTCGCCACCCATAGATAATATATAGGTATAAGCTCTTACGAGTATACCGAAGTTGCCGTTGAAGGCTTTCATTCTACCGATTGCATCTGGTCTATTGTAATCGAGTACATATTGCGTATCATTTTTCACAACAACTGGTGATGGTAAAAATGGCTCTAAGAAAGCCTTAACGCCAACTGGACCAGATCCTGGACCACCACCGCCATGTGGTGTTGAAAATGTTTTATGGAGATTGTAGTGAACGACGTCAAAGCCCATATCGCCAGGTCTAGCTTGACCTAAAATTGCATTGAGATTTGCACCATCATAATAGAGTAAACCGCCTGCCTCGTGAACAAGTTCAGCAATTTCTACAATATTTTTTTCAAATAAGCCAAGCGTACTTGGATTTGTTAACATTAAACCAGCGATTTCATCATTTAAAACCGCCTTTAAATTGTCGAGGTCAACCGCACCATCTCTTGTAGATTTGATTTCAACCACTTCAAAGCCGGCAACGTTTGCACTTGCAGGATTTGTACCGTGTGCTGAATCCGGAACGATGATTTTCGTTCTCTTTGTTTCGCCTCTTTTTTCATGGTAGGCCTTTATAATCATTAAGCCTGCAAGCTCACCATGTGCGCCTGCTGCTGGCTGTAAAGAGAATGTATCCATACCACCAATTTCTGATAACATGCCTTGTAAATCATACATTAACTCAAGCGCACCTTGAGTTTGTTCAACCTTTTGGTAAGGATGAAGGTTTACAAAACCATCCAAACTCGCCATATCCTCATTGATTTTCGGATTGTACTTCATGGTACAAGAGCCTAGTGGATAAAAACCAGTATCCACACCAAAGTTTTTGTTGCTCAATAAAGTATAGTGTCTAACGAGCTGTGGTTCACTTACTTCTGGTAAACCCAACTCTGTTTTTCTTAATAATTCAGCTGGAATCACATCATTGATCTCTACGTCATCAACTTTGCATCCAGGAATTTTATACCCTCTTCTGCCTTCTTTTGAAATCTCAAAAATAAGTTGATCGTATTTTACCATTTGATTGCCTCCATCGCTTCAACAAGTGCATCAATTTCTTCAATAGTTCGCTTCTCAGTGACACAGAATAAAACTCTATTTTGATCTGACGAGTAAGCTAAACTTAAATCATAACCGCCTAAGAATCCTTTTTCAGCGAGTTTTTCATTAAGAAGATCAATTTTCATGTCAGTCTCAAGAACAAATTCCTTGAAGAAAGGTGCCTCATAAACCGGTCTGAATTTTCCAGTTCCGATTAACTTCTTATATGCATAATGAGATTTTTTAATACATTGTGTTGCAACTTCCTTTAAGCCTTCTTTACCCAGTGCACTTAAATAAATCGTCGCACATAAAGCATTTAAAGCTTGATTTGAACAAATATTAGAAGTCGCTTTTTCTCTTCTGATATGCTGTTCTCTTGCTTGAAGGGTTAAAGTAAACGCTCTTTTACCATCTAAATCAACTGTCTGACCTACGATACGGCCAGGTAATTTTCTCATTTGTTTAGTAGATGCTGCCATAAATCCAAGGTATGGACCGCCATAGTTAAGTGCATTTCCTAAAACTTGACCTTCGCCTACCGCTAAATCTGCACCGTACTCACCAGGTGTTTTTAAAACGCCCATGGCAATTGGATCCACATTCATGATAAAGAGTGCTTTGTTCTCATGTGTAATTTCAACTGCTTCTGTGTAATCTTCAATACAACCAAAGAAGTTTGGCGATTGAACGATAACACCGACTGTGTCTTTTGATATAGCACCTTTAAAGGCATCCATGTCTGTTACACCATCAACAGAAGGAATCTCAACAACCTTGATGTTATTAAATCTCATGTAAGTCTTAACGACTTCCCTCACTTCAGGATGAACGGTTTCAGAAATGATAATGGTATCCCCTTTTTGGTTTGCAGCAGCAAGCATAGCCGCTTCTGCAGTTGCAGATGCACCATCATACATAGAAGCATTAGAAACTTCCATACCGGTTACATTGGCAATCATTGTTTGATATTCAAATATAGCTTGTAATGTCCCTTGGCTGATTTCTGGCTGGTAAGGGGTGTAAGCTGTATAAAATTCTGATCTTGATATTAAATGGTGAACCACAGATGGAATTGCATGATCATATGCACCTGCACCTAAAAAGCAAACGAGTTCGTTTGTGGACGTATTTTTATCTGCAAGGCCTCTAATATGCTTTGAAACTTCCGCTTCTGATAGTGGTGCACAAAGGTTTAATCTTCTTTTTAACTTAACTTGCTCTGGAATGTCATCAAATAAACGGTCTACTGAGTCAATACCAAGAACTTCAAGCATTTTAGCTTCATCTTGCTTAGTATTTGGAATGTAAGGAAACATTATTATGCCTCCTCGTTACAGTAAGCTTCATACTCTTCAGCGTTCATTAATTCATCTAACTCACTTGCATCTGAAAGTGTGATTTTGATAATCCAGTTTTCATATGGATCAGAGTTTACAAGTGAAGGATCGTTGTCAAGTTCTTCATTCACTTCTGTAATAGTACCCGATACTGGCATTAACATGTCTGATGCAGCTTTTACAGACTCAATTGTTCCAAAGCTATCTTCCGCTTCAAACTCTTCATCGATTTCTGGTAATTCAACATAAACGATTGATCCTAAAGAATGTTGTGCAAAATCAGTTACGCCAACTAATGCAGCACTACCTTCAACTTTAACCCACTCATGATCTTTTGTATAATACAAACCGCTTAAAACTTTCATTTTCATTACCTCCTGAATAATCATCATTATTTTCAGCAAATCGCTGTGATCCTTTGGATCTATTTAGATGGCGATGTACTCCCCTAAGTTTCTTGCACACCCCACTGTTAAATAAATTATACCTTACTTTGACTATTTTTTATAATTCTTTTGATAAAATCTTTTACTGCAAATTGTTGCTGGGAAAACTTTCTTTCTCACTTGGATTCCCAATGTGCCACCCATTTCACCATACTTGGCATCAATAAGTGCAAGACCAATGTTCTTCTTGAGGGTTGGTGAGAAATAACCCGTTGTTACAACACCTATCACTTGATCATCCACAACTACATCATAACCATGTCTTGGGATGCCTTTTTCCATTTCAAAACCAACTGTCTTTCTAGGAAGACCCGCTTCTTTTTGAGCAACCAGTGCATCTTTACCAATAAAGTTGTCTTTTCCAAGTTTGACGAAGAATCCAAGACCTGCTTCAAGTGGTGTGATATCCTTAGATATTTCATTTCCATAAAGTGGTAAAGCCGCTTCAAATCTAAGTGTATCTCTACAGCCAAGACCTGCAGGCTTTAAGCCCATATCTTTACCAGCTTCCATAATTGCTTCCCAAACCTTCACGATATTGTCGTTTTCAGTGTAAACTTCAAAACCGTCTTCACCAGTGTATCCAGTTCTAGAAACTAGACAATTTGCACCAGCGATCGTCACATTTCTATTACAATAGAAGAACTTAATCTCTGCCAAATCCACATCAACAACTTTTTGAAGAATATCTTGGGCTAGAGGTCCCTGTAAAGCGACTTCTGATATTTTATCTGAAACGTTATCAAGCGTCACATCATATCCTTTTGACTGTTCAACCATCCAAGCAAAGTCTTTGTCTACATTACTCGCATTAATAACAAGGTAGAAGAATTCTTGATTGAACTTATAGACCAATAAGTCATCTACAACGCCACCGTTTTCATAGCACATCATGCCATAAAGGATTTGGTGGTCTTCAAGAGTTGCCACATCGTTTGTCACAAGATTTTGAACAAAAGCAAATGCATCCTTACCCTTTACTTCTACTTCACCCATATGAGAAACGTCAAACATACCCGCTGCATTTCTAACAGCTTCATGTTCCTCTATGATGCCTTCGTATTGTACAGGCAATGCCCATCCAGCGAAGTCAATCACTTTTCCCCCAAGTTTCTCATGGACATCAAAAAGCGCTGTTTTTTTAACTGAATCCATCATTCTTCCTCCTTCATTCATCGCTGTGCGATTTACTTTAATATCCTTTATTATTATACCTTTTTAAACATTGATTAAATATATTTTTTATCGAAATATAAACCTGAATTTTCCAAAGACTGCTGAGTATAAAAAAAAGGTATATAATGGACATAGCAATGCTAGTCACCATTATATACCTCTGTATTTTTACCTGAGAGTTTCTCGTTAAAACGATAAAATCGATTTAACACTTCCTCCTTCGGTGCCTTTCGGTCTCTCCAGAGATCCATCCGATAACACTACTTTTGCCTGAGAGTTTCTATCTAAAAACGGTTATTTTTAAACATTGCTCCTTCGGCTACCCTCTTAAGGTATCTCGCATTATCATCAACTGGGATCATTTTTAATTATCAGTGAGGATACGATTCGTGTCCCACACCTAAAAACATTTTATTTCATCTTCAATATAAATTCAACCTTTTTTTTGAAGGCTTCTAAAAATTTTATTTTCTTAATATATAACTTTTAATGGCTTCTTAATATATAACTTTTAATGGCCTCCTATAATTTTGAATCATCTACCTGATCAAGCCATGCTTCAACAGCAGGTAAAATACGCTTCAGGGAACCCTCTTCAAAAGGGTTATTAAGGTTTGCCACTTCTAGCAGTTTCAAGAAGGACAAGCTACCACCCTTGTTGCACAACTCAAGGTATTCCTGCCATGCTTTTTCTCTGTCATTCTGAGCCTTTACAAAGAACTGGAATGCACATACCTGCGCCAAAGTATAATCAATATAATAAAATGGGTCGCTGAAAATATGGCCTTGTCTAAACCAATAGCCGCCTCTTTTAAGGAAATCATTGTCTTCATATTTACGATGCGGTAAATATTTAGCCTCAAGTTCAGCCCATTTTTGCTTTCTTTCAGCCGGGGTTACCTCTGGATTTCCATAGACAAAATGCTGAAACTCATCCACTAAAACACCGTAAGGAATAAAGAGCAAAGCTTCACTGAGATGATTGAAATGGTATTTTGCTGTATCCTCTTTAAAGAAGGTCTCCATCCAAGGCCATGTCAAGAACTCCATACTCATTGAATGAATTTCACAAGCTTCAAGTGTTGGCCAAGTGTACTCAGGTATTTCATAATGTCGGCTCTGATAAACTTGAAAGGCGTGACCTGCTTCATGTGTAAGGACGTCAATATCGCCTGAAGTTCCGTTGAAATTAGAAAAGATGAAAGGTGCTTTGTAGTCGCTAAAGAAAGTACAATAACCGCCACCTGCTTTTCCTTTTTTGGCTTCCAAGTCCATAAGTTGATTTTCAAGCATAAAATTGAAGAACTCACCAGTTTCCTTAGAGAGTGCTTGGTACATTTTTCTACCATTTTCTAGTATCCATTCAGGCGACCCCTTAGGTGTCGCGTTGCCGGATGTAAAAGCAATCGGTTCGTCATAGTATTTCAAGCTTTCAAGTCCCAAGCGCTTCATTTGTCTTTCCTTAAGCTTTGTCGCGATTGGAACGAGATCACGATAGACTTGCTCTCTATAGGTCTTAACCATCTTGTCATCATAATCTGTACGCGATAGTCTATAATAACCCAGTTCAATAAAATTCTCAAAACCTAGTTTTTGTGCAATTCTATGACGAACCTTCACAAGTTCATCATAGAGGTCGTCAAAGGCCGTTTCGTTTTCTTCAAAAAACTTAGTGGTTGCTTCCTGAGCACGCTTGCGTATAACGCGATCTGTAGACTCATAAAAAGGCACCATTTGAGCAAGATTGCGTTCCTCTCCCTCAAACATGATTTTGGCAGAGGTTCTCAATTTTGTGTACTTAGAGTTCAAGCTATTCTCAAGCTTTAAATCTTCAAGAATTTCTGGTTTAAAAGTCTTTAACTTGACATCTATAATATTAAAAAGGTGGTCTCCAAATTCAGCTTTTAAGTCTTCTTTGAACCTTGATTCATTTAAAACCTTATAGAGTTGATCAACCATTTCTTCATACAAAGGCATGGCATCATCTATGAAATTGTTTTCTGCATCGTAAAAAGCATCTTCTGTATTGATGGTGTGTCTGACGCTGACAAGAGCCGCCGCAGTTTCAACACTATTTCTCAGTTTTGATATTTTGTGCAAAATTTCAATCTGTTCTTGACCAGAATTGGCATTCTTAAAGGTCTCTAACAAATCATTCATTTCGACTTTAAGCTTATCCATATCTGGACGCTCATATTTATAATCACTAAATTTCACAACTGCCTCCTGACTTTACTTTGATCTTCTGATATATTGCATGGTTACAAATACATTGTAACATAAAAAGAACAACCCGTATAATTAATTTTATACGGGTTGGCTACGTTCGCATGTCGTAATTCTTTAGTTTTAAAAAGGTGCTTAAATTGCTTCTATTAAAAATTCAGGAGGCGTCATCATATGTTTTTTCACAGCACATAAATCCATTGATCGGATAATCGCTGATTTATATTTGTCTGGAAATCCCTCTGGTAAAGTTAAATTTAGGGTAATTTTACCAATTAAATTGGTCTCTTTGTTTTTTTCAACATCCATAGTCAACTTAAGGCCCTCGGTACTGAGCTCTTTGCTCTGGCAAAAGCCTAGAGCATATATGCCTGCACATGTTGCTATTGAAGATAAGAAAACATCAAATGGTGCAGGTGCACTTCCCTCACCACCTGCATAAACAGGCTGATCTGTCGGTATCACAAAGTCCTTAAAGTTTGCATCTACTCTTTTACCACCTGGAAAGGTCACTTCAATATAAGCCATAACAATCTCCTTTATCAACATAAATTTGTTTCACTACTTATGAATACCCTAAAAAAAGGGCCAATCACATCAAAATCACAACTACATTATAACACCCCCTCATGCCGGGGTAAATATGAAATTTGGATTATTTTGTGTTTTCAGGCGATTTAAGGGTAAGATAATAAATGCTATAGGTTGTATAAATATATTATATTTGGAGGCACTCATGTCTATTCAAGTTTCACAAAACGAAATATTTCATGCCTTTAGTGAATCTCTAGATCTTATCGATCATAGGATTTACAATCATCACAACGATGTTGCATACATAGCCCTGAAATTAAGTTTTATGCTTAATTATTCTCACCAATCAATCAAAGAAATCACAATCGCATCACTTGTTCATGACATCGGTGTCTTTACAGTTGAAGACCGCTTAAGCTTGACTCAATACGATTTTGAAGATATTACAAATCATGGCGAGATCGGCTATCAACTCCTTATATCTATTACTGGGTTTAAAAATATCGCAAACCTTGTGAGGTTCCATCATGAGCCTTATACTGACCTCATCAATCAGGATCATTATTTAATGGATTCCAATTTGATATTCTTAGCGGATAGGATTGCGGTCCTCATTGATAAAAATGATTTTATCCTCAATCAAATTGACCGAATTAAGTACATGATTACAGCGGATAAGGGCATCAAGTTTAAAGCGGAATTTGTTGATGCATTTCTGGAGCTTTCAAGGTTGGAGGAGTTTTGGTTAAATCTTACCACGGACCGACACAAGAAAATTATCTTAGACTTTTTAAAGCCAGATGCAATCATCAAAGATATCCATGCCCTATTTGACATTTCAAAGCTCTTCATTTTAGCAATCGATTTCAGGTCTTCTTACACCGCCTCACACAGTATCGGTGTTTCCAAGGTTGCTAGAGCTATCGGACAGTTATTGGGCTATGATTCAGAAAATCTTGATGTTCTTGAAATCTCTGGTTATTTTCACGACATCGGAAAACTTGCACTTTCAAAGAATCTTCTAGATAAAAAAGGCATTTTGAATAAAAATGAACTTCTCAAAATTAAATCCCATTCCTTTTATACCATGGATATTTTGTCTAGAATAAAGGGGTTTGAAGAAATTAAAAACATCGCCTCTAGCCATCATGAAAAACTCAATGGCAAGGGTTATCCC
>NZ_JBVBZF010000087.1:0-12689 GCF_057447755.1 Fusibacter sp.
AATTTTTTAGCAATCATTGTCCTGTTCATTTTATATTTATTCACATGACAGATATACGTTTTGCGTCCCGCACCTATTGGATATACTAATAGTTAAACCCTTTTCAATCAGTATATCCAATTCATTTTAAAAAAACTATACTTATATTTTAAAAAATGCAGTAAAATATCTTAGAATCCCTAAAATGTCGTTAATAAAATATCATTCAACAATCCTTTACCATATTTTTCTTCAAACGAAACAACAACCCACGCGTCGACTCCGATGTCTCAAAGCAATTCTGTTGAGATTGAACATTTCTCATAACAGCTTTCGACACAAATTTTCTTTTATATAAGCATTTAAGGTCAAAACCTTGTATTGAATTTTACGTTAACGTTCCCATCTAACCGCTTTTCGCAAGTTGAACACTCTGATCAAATCTATAGATAGACAATAAAAAAGGTCAATCAAACCCTAGACGAGGTTCAATTGACCGTATAATCATAAAATTTTATTGATGTTAAAATTTGACTAACCAATTAACTTCTGAACTTCAGCAATAACTTTTTCAGCAACAAAAGGTTTTACGATGAAACCCTTAGCGCCTGCTTTAACAGAATCAATAACCATACCTTCCTGTCCCATGGCACTGCACATCAATACTTTTGCATCAGGAAAAGCTGATGTGATCATCCTAACCCCATCTATACCATTGACGTCTGGCATGGTGATATCCATTGTCACCAAATCAGGTTTGAATTCTTTGTATTTATCAAAAGCCTCTTCACCATTTCCCGCTTCTGCAACGACTTCATAACCTGCCTTCTGAAGAATATCACTCATCAATTTTCTCATAAACATTGCATCGTCCACTATCAGAATTCTTTTGCCCATAGTTTATCCCCTCTCTATATACACTAGAAGTCTTAGTTTAAAGGTCTAGTTTCAAATACCTGTATTGTTAAAACAAATTTATTATACCCATTATAACTAATAAATACAACACAATTTGCTTAAATTTGCCTTCATCAATTTTATTCCCAATTTTCACGCCAATAAACGTTCCAGCGAATAAAAAAGGCACAATGGGCAGATAAGAGGTCATTATAGAAACCGATAGCAAGCCCTTATTTAAATACATTAAAACCGTAAAAAGATTAAAAAGTATAAACAAGGACGTTAAACTAATCCTAAAATCATCTCTATTCTTCTGATCATTTGAAAGCAGTATGACGATCGGTGGTCCACTTAGTGACACGGAACCATTAAGCACACCGCTTAATGTCCCAGTAATTATTAAAGCGAGATTTTTATTTTTAATCTCGATTTTATAGCCCCTTGCCATCATAATGGCTACAACAATCAAAAATATGCTGACCGCTTTCTTTAATATAAATTCATCCACAATTAAGAGCAACTTTACACCAAAGGGAATTGCAATAATGCCAAATATAAATAGTAAGAAGATTTCCTTGATATTGGGTTTCATTTTTAATTGTAGCGCAATTAAAATATTCAGGACTAAACTTAAAATAACAAGTAGGGGGACAATCTCTTTTAAATTAAGAATGAAGCCCATTAAAGGCAAAGCTACTAGTGAGAAGCCAAAGCTCGTAGCCCCTTGAATTAATGAAGCCAAAAATACAATTAACGCTAATATCAAAATATCCATTACTCACCTCAATATATTTATTAAAGCCATCTCTCTTGACTTCGCATGCGTTTATTATTGTATCAAGATTTTCATCCTTTTAAAAGTCAAACCTTCCTTAAAAAGATTATTCGAAAAAACTTTGCCCTAAGAAAACAAACCTTTATTGGTGGTCACAAAAAGTTGTTATATTCAGATAATTTCTACAGCCATTGAAACCATTGACTTCTAATATTCCAGTTCTCTCAACCTTTGAAAATGCATACTTTTTTTCAAATAAGCCCTTGACTTTTATAGCTAATGTCACTATAATAAAAAAGCAACGTGCGGATGTGGTGGAACGGCAGACACGCTATCTTGAGGGGGTAGTGAGCAACGCTCGTGCGGGTTCAAATCCCGCCATCCGCACCATTTATAAAAAGCAATCAACTGATTACAGTTGGTTGTTTTTTTTATGTCAAAACAACGCCAATAATTGCCCCTCTGCTTAAGCCTAATATGGCTCTAAAATATTTTCTTGGCACATTACCTGTTAAAGTCTAGGATTCATAATAGCTTATGGGCAGTCATCTCTCAACATCTCTAAAGCGCTTTACTACCCCTGGTTGATGCTGAACATTTCTTATAAGTGCTTATTATAGCCCCTATAACAACATTTGAGTCACTTTCGATGTCTCAAACCAATTTTCGCTGACGGTGTTTGAGATTGAACATTTCTCATCACAGCTTTCGGCTCAAATTTTGTTGTATTTAGTAAGAAAGCCCCTGCATCACTAAATGCAGAGGCTTTTAATCAATTGATTGGTTGCTATTTGAAGTCACGTATTCTCTTAAGTTTCGGGTTCTCAACCATGCCTGGAATTCTACCTCTTTTAGCAACAGCCTTGCCATTGACCATTTTGATATCCATGGTCATGTCAATTGGCGATGCCGCAGAAATGTAACTACCTACACCAAATGAGTCGGCACCCGCTTCACTGAGAAGTCTAATTTTCTCAGGATAAAGGCCACCTGAAACAAAGATCTTAACATTGGAAAACCCTTCTAGGTCTAGCTTAGCGCGCATCTCTTTTACCAAACCAGCGGTTACACCACCTCTTTCACTTGGTGTATCCAGTCTAATGCCATAAAGCTTTCCATTGAGTTCTTTGGCAATTCGTATTGCTTCCTCAACTTCGTCCTTAAAGGTATCGATTAAAACTATACGATTGTGGTCTGGTGCCGCAATCTCATCATATTTTTTAGCAATTTTAAGGGTGTCACCTGCGATCAACATAGCGCTATGTGGTACAGTGCCAGAAGGCTTTATGTTACTGAGTAAGGCTGCCAAGATACAGCTTGCGCCACCTGCGCCACCGATAACAGCTGCTCTTTCCATTACTGGTGCTACGGCAGGATGTACATGTCTTGCGCCAAAACACAAAAAGAATTTCTCGCCACAAGCTTCCTTTACTTCTTTTGCTGCCGTCGCCCATCCAGAGCTGCTTGCAAGCATGCCTAAAATTGTCGTTTCAAATATTGCAAAATCACTATACTTGCCTTTTATTCTAATAACAGTGTCTTTCTCAACGAAAGATTCACCTTCAGAAATAGCATCAATTTGAAGGTTTTTATCCTTTAATAAATAGAGTACTTCCTCTAAACCAACAAAGATTCCCGGTTTTCTAGGAAATATTTCTGCTACAACCTCTGCATCAGCGAGTTCAAGCTCATTTAGAATATCCAAAGTTCTCAAAAAATAAACATCTGTTGTTAAACCATTAACGATTTCATCATGTGATGCTGAAAATAATTTCCGATCATCTGCGATTTGGATACTATCTATATCAGCTAAACTTTTCATCTCTTTCATTTCTATATTACCTTCCTAAAAATTAGTCATTTACATTATAAACAATTTAAACATTTAAGGCAACGTTCGTTATTTTATTATCGAATTCACCAGATGAGCAACTCTATTTTCAAGGTCTTCTAAAGTGTCTTCATTCATAATTACTCTAGTCGCAAGCTCTACTTTTTTAGCCAGTGGCATTTGAGCATTGATTTTAACTTTCGCATAGGCTTCATCTACATGATCCCTTTCACATATGCGTTTAACTCTAATCTCATCACTTGCATATACGACCCACACTTCATCATAATCACTCATCCTAGCATTTTCTATAAGTAGTGGTACATCCACAAATACGAGCTTGTAAAGCCCAATATACGCCTCCACCTGTCTATTGATTTCCTTATATACCGCTGGATGAACAATACCATTGAGTTTTACACGCTCAACCTCGTGATTAAAAATAATTTCGCCTAGCTTTTTTCGATCAATCTCACCTGTTTCCTGTAAAATCACATGTCCAAACTCTGCGATAACTTCAAAGTAAGCATCACTACCCTTTTCCAAGATATGTCTCGAAATAACATCAGCATCCACCACAGGATAACCAATCTTCAATAGAATTTTAGAAACAGCACTCTTGCCACTCCCGATTCCTCCTGTGATGCCAATAATTTTACTTTTATTTCGCATCGTACCAGCTCTCTCCTGTGTTCATGTCAACTTTTAAAGGCACCAGTAAATCATATGCAGATTCCATACTCTCTTTAAGTAGGACCTTAACCTGTTCTAGCTCATCAAGTGGAACATTAAGGATGAGTTCATCGTGTACCTGTAAAATCAATTTTGATCTAAGTTTTTCTGCTGCTAGGCGTTCAAAGACTTTAATCATCGCAATTTTTATAATATCAGCAGCTGACCCTTGAATAGGAGTGTTTCTTGCGATTCTCTCCGCTGCAGATCTCAACATGAAATTACTGTTAGAAATGTCGGCAATATCACGTCGTCGACCTAAAACAGTTTCCACATAACCATCCTCTTTACACTTTTCGATGACGCTGTCCATAAAGCCTTGTACATTTGGATAGCTTCTAAAGTAATTTTCAATATAGGTTTTAGCTTCTTTTCGCGTTATGCCCAGACTTTCTCCAAGACCAAAATCACCCATGCCATATACAATACCAAAATTGACTTCTTTGGCATGACTTCTTTGTAGAGATGTCACTTCACTTTCCTCTATGCCAAAAACCTGTGAAGCTGTCTTAGTATGAATGTCGAGATTTTGTGTAAAGGCTTCCAGAAGTGTTGGATCCTTTGATAAATGGGCCAATACCCTTAGTTCAATTTGAGAGTAGTCCGCGTCTAGCAAAATGCAACCTTCATCTGGTATGAAGAATTTTCTAATCTTTCTACCTATTGGCAGTCTAATCGGTATATTCTGAAGGTTTGGTTCTGTTGAACTAAGACGACCAGTAACAGCTATTGTTTGGTTTAAAGAAGTATGAACTCTACCCGTCAATGGATTTAAAGCTGCCCTTAACCCATCAATGTAAGTCGATTTCAGTTTTGTATACGTACGATATTCTATTACTTCAGAAACAATCGGATGCTTTGAAGCCAGCTTTTCTAGTATATCATGTGAAGTTGAATATCCTGTTTTTGTTTTCTTTTGAGGTGGCAAACCCAATTTTTCAAACAATATGACACCCAGTTGTTTTGGTGAATTGATGTTGAAGGCTTCTCCAGAAAGATTGTAGATTTCTGCTTCTATTTCAGCAATCTGCTTGGTAAGCAGTTCATCAATAATATCAATTTCCTTTACATCAATATTGAAGCCCGTATATTCAATATCCGAAAGAATTTTAACCAAGGGAACTTCAACCTCTTCAAAGAGTTTGATAAAGTGCCCTTCTTCCAGTTTAGCGCCAAGTGCCTTAACCAAAACGTCAATTCCGATAACCAACCCCTGTGCGTACTGATGAAGCTTTTCTTTTTCCACTTTTTCTGGTGTCAACTTCTTAGCACCTTTTCCGAGGAGCTCTTCCTCAGACAAAATTTTCATGGAACTGTGCTCAAATACGAGTTCACTTAAATCATAGCCTCTTCGACTCGGATCAACCAAATAAGCGGCGATATAGCCATCGAACTTGGCCCCCTTTAGGTCTATGCCCTTTTGCATTAAATACAAATACTCATTCTTCAAATCATATCCAAATTTATGGATGGCATCATCTTCAAAGATAGGTTTAAGGCTTAAAAATTCAGTTTCATCGTCTAAAATACAAATCTGATCCTCAACCTTAAAGGCAGCACATATAAAGGGATCTTCTCTAAGAGTGACCTTGTTATAAAGAATTTTAAAAGAAAATGCTTTTTCTTTTTCTATTAGCTTAGTCAACTGCTCAATATTAATGGTTTCAACATCCGTCTTCTGTTCAATGACCTCTGTTTTAACCTTTAATTTATTGAGCAGGCTGTTCATTTCATATTCTCTAAAAAGATTAATAGAGGTCTCCATGTCAGGTTCTTGTAACCTAAACATTTCCGTACTGAGTTCTACGGGAACATTTACCATAATTGTGGCAAGGCGCTTGCTGAGCATGGCTTGATCTCCAAAATTAATCACGAGCTCCTTCCACCTTTTATTAGTGACTTGTTCAACATTCATAATTAAGTTTTCAACTGTTCCAAACTCCGCAAGAAGCTTGGCAGCAGTTTTAGGCCCAACACTTGGTATCCCTGGAATATTATCTGAGGTGTCCCCGCTTAGGCCCTTGTAATCAATCACGTGATATGCATCCACACCTAGTTCTTCAATTATATCTTCATTTTTATATTCCTTGAGCTGTGTAATGCCCTTCTTTGTGATATGAACATGAATATTTTCTCGAACAAGCTGAAGTGCATCCTTATCTCCTGTGATCACATGAGCTTCAATGCCCTGGTCTGAGAAATAATGTGCGATTGTTCCTATGAGGTCATCTGCCTCATAGCCAGAAAGTTCAACTCTTGGAATTTTTAATGCGTCTAAAATTTCCTTAACAATTGGCATTTGCATTGCCAGTTCATTTGGCATCCCCTTTCGAGTCCCCTTATATTGGTCATAAACATGGTGCCTAAACGTCGGTCCCTTCATATCAAAAGCGACACAAAAATAATCTGGATTAAATTCATCCATCAATCCAAATATCATGGTGGTCAACCCCAGTGCACCGCCTGTGTATATGCCTTTACTGGTCCTTAACTCTGACATTGCAAAAAAAGCTCTATTGATTAAGCTATTCCCATCTACAATTACAATCCGGTTCATAGTCTTCTCCTTGATTTTAGTCATATAAAATATTATAACATGTTTGTTTATTAAAAGGTGGGGTCTTGATGATGAAAAAAAAAGAGTTTTCATCATTGAGAGACTTATCTCAATTCTGAAAACCCTTATATACAATGGTATCAAATCTTTTATATAAATTACAGTGATTTGTCAATATGAATCAAGATGTTTGAAAGCGAGTTGACATAGCTCCCAAACTCGTTGTCATACCAACCGAAAATTTTAGCATGTGTTACAGGAATATTGAGCTCACCCTGTGCGCCAATATTATGAATTAACTGGCTTGGCAAAGGTAAAAAGCCTGTTTTTGTAGCTGTTTCCACCCCTTCAATAACTGCAGAAGCTTTAAAGCCTCTAAGATCTGAAGAAACGTTTTGCTTGTCTGAATAAACCAGATATCCCTTTTGACCATTTTGAGATGCTAACTTATAAATCTCGTTGATATACTCATCGTTGATCACGGGTTCACCAGAATCTTCAAGTTTGGTTCTAAATGTAAGGTTCAACGCCACTAAAGAGACTGTACTTGTTGGAATTCTTACAGAATCTGCCATGAAACCGATCTTCTTTATCTCAGGCAAAATAAACTCAAGTGCTTTTGCAGCACCAGTTGACGTTAAGATTATATTGTTTAGTGCGGACCTGTTTTTTCTCAAGTCTTTATCACCATTTCCAGGCATTGCATCCAAAAGATTTTGATTATTGGTAGAAGCATGAATGGTTGACATAGAAGCCGTTAATATTCTCGAAATACCAATTTTATCGATTAGTGGCTTCATCATATGAGAAAGTGCAGTTGTTGTACAACTTGCTGCTGATATTACATGATGTTTTTCTGGATCAAACTTGTCGTGATTGATGCCATACACGAGCATGGTTGCATCTTCTGGCATTTCAAGTTCTTGGCCCTTCATTTTAAAAGGTGCACTCACGATGACTTTCTTAGCACCAGCCTCCAAATGGCCTCTTACACTGCCCTTAGGAGCATCTGCATCAAGGGCTGGATCTAGGAATACCCCCGTACAATCCACAACGATTTCAACATTGTGCTTTCCCCATTCAATGTCCTTTGGATTTCTATTTTTAGTTAAGAATTTTATATCAAATTGATTAATTCTAATTTCATAATTTTCTTCATCTACAATTTCTATATCAAGCGTTTTTCCAGAGTATCCAAACATAAATCTTTCAAGAGCACCATAAGTGGAGTCGTTAACGATAAAGTCAATAATATCATGGATTGAATTACCAGCTTTTCTACCGATACTTATTACAAATCCGTCAAAATGATTTTCAATCATTTGATGCCAAAGTACTAATTTTCCTATTCTGCCTAACCCGTTGATGCCTAAATACCTTCTTTTCATACTTCCTCCTAAATCGTGGGTAAAATTATATCCCGTTGCTAGCACAATATCTATTGTACCATTAACCGGGATATTATCAAGCCCACAATTCATTAATTTTTAGAAATTATTTTAACGATCATTACAAACAGGATTTAAGCCATCTTACCAACCCTAAGATTAGTCCTTATGGAAGCTGCTGAAGTTTAAAATTTCATAGTTCTGTACTGGTATGTTTTTGCCATAAAAAAAGCCAGAGGTTTTAGCCTCTAGCCTTTAAAATCAAATACCTTATTAATAGTCATAACCTACATTTACAGTTGCTGTGATTGTGATTTCTCCTGACTCAATCGGCGTTGCCGCACCTTCCATCATTGCTTTAGCTGGTGCATAATCATAATAAACGCCACCACCATAGCTAACTTCAGACACACTTAATGGTAGACCAGGTTTTTTATTAAATGTGCTCATAATTGCACTTGCTTTTGTGTTTGCATTTGCCATAGCAAGTTTAAGCGCTTCACTATAATATTTAGAGTCATCAGAAACTGTAAAACGAATGCTGTTTACGTTATTAGCTCCTGCAGCAGTTGCAACATCTATAATTTTCCCAACAGCATTAATGTCTTTAATCTTAATGTTCACAATATTATTAACTTGGTAGTACTCATTTCTAACTTCACTATTTGGTGTGTAATCATAAGTTTGATAAATATTATAGCCCGTTGTTTTAATATCTTCTGCTTTAATACCCGCTTTTTTAACCGCATCAATTACGGCAGTCATTTGTGTTGCGTTTTCCTGTTGAGCCTTTTGAGCATCCTTATTTTTAGTTTGAACACCAAGGTCAATGTATGCTAAATCAGGTGCTACAACAATTTTACCTTCACCTGTTACATTAACAACTCTCTGTTCAGCATCTACAGCAACGTCTGCCGTTGAAATTGGCATTGCATTTACTGCACCTACTACTAAAAAAGCAACCATCAATAAAGCTACAATTGGCATTAATTTAAATTTCATAAAAATTCTCCTTTCATTTTAAACCTTCAAAAGGTTTATTCAATACTAGATTAAACACTCTTTTTCTTCGTTTTACGCCACCATACGATCACACCAAATCCTAAAATAATGAGGATTGGTGAATTTGCAACGATCCATATAAAGACATTTTCAAGCAATAACCTCAAACCATTAATGGTCTGAATAAACTCAGCCTTTGCTTTACCAAATAAGGAATCATCAATCGGTTCAATGACGGGTTTTAAACTTTTAACTTCTCTAATATCAACACTGATGCTCGATAAATCAACAAGAACTTCCCAATCCTTTAACTGACGTTCATATTGATTAATCTGACTCCTAATACGTGTCAACTCATTTTCAATGGCGAGGACATCTTTCATATCACTTGCTGTTTTTAACAATTCTCTAAAGCGTTCTTCTGTTAATTTGAAGTTTTCAACCTCTTGAGCCGTGTCTCTGTATTCCTTAGTCACATCTTGAGCATATACATTGTCATAAATCACATTACCATAGCCTTTAAGCAGTGCCATCATTTCTTCAAACTTTTCATTAGGAATTCTGATGATTAATGAGCCATTCTTAAGATCATTCTCTAAATTATAACCTTGTTTTGAAGTGCTTTCATTTTCAATATAGCCACCCCATTCTATTGCCTTTTGTTTGAGGTCTGACACGACTTCATCATAATTAACAATCTCTATGTTAATATTTCCAGATTTAATAATCATTCGGTCTTTTCGATATCCTGGTGCGTTATCAACTTTTGAAGTTGTTATTGTAGTGGCCTGAACTGCAAAACCTGCATTTTCCATTTCATTTGTATCTGCACCCCTTGTACCTGCGGCACCGAACTTTGCCATGTCAGGTGCTGGTGCTTCTGCTGGATAAGCCATCGCACTATCTTCAGTCGCCATCTCAGTGGTGACATACATCGGTGAGCTTTCCGATTTAGCATTGAAGGTCTGATAACCTGCAATCTTTAAGGGATTATTACTCAACAGGACAATCAAAGCGACTGCAGCTGCTGCAACCACATAATTTCCATGACCTTTAAACATATTGATCACTTTCCCCATCGGAGAAGTTTTTTTAACTTTTTCCTTGTTGTTTTGGATTAGGCGTCGTTCTTCTATTAATTTTAAGTGCAATTCACTTTCAAATTCTTTTGGAAGTTCCTTCATCTCTATTTCACCCATTAACTCTTTTAGATATTTAAGCTCTTCATACTCTACAGTACATTGCTCACAGTGATCTAAATGGTCATTGAGTTTTGATAGATTATCTTGACTAATTTCGCCGTCAATAGCGGAATTCATCTGTAGACGTGCATCATCACATTTCATTTATCTCACTCCTTTCTAGCTTTCTGCAAGTTGTATCTGAAGTATTTTTTTTAGTGCCAAACGACTTCGGTTTAACCTCGATCTAACTGTGCCAATTGGTATTTGTAAAATTTCACCTATTTCATCATAGGAGTAGCCAAGGATGTCTTTTAAAACAACAACTGACTTACCATCATCAGAAAGTTGATTTAAAGCACTCTCAATATTTGCCTTTAACTCAACCTTTTCATATACAAGAATCGGATCACTTTCCTGATCACTTATCTCATATTTCAAATTGTCGTTTCCATCATAGGTTTCATCCAATGAGTAAGTTGCCTCTTTACGCTTTCTGAGTTCATCCTTACAGGCGTTAATTACAATTCGATATAACCATGTGGAAAAACTAGATTCCATTTTAAAATTTCCAATATTACGATATGCCTTTATTAAAGCTTCTTGAGACATGTCCTTTGCATCTTCTTCATTCCCCATCATGCGATATGCGATGTTATAAACATATCGATTATAAGTCTTGATCAATTTCTCAAAGCTGTCTACATCTCCTTGAATCGCGTTTTCAAGTAGCTTTGCTTCCATGGTCTCACTCCCTTCTTAAGAGGTTATGTTATTAAGACGTCAGTCTTTTTCAAAAAGTTCCATCCTAAATCATTTTTTTGCTTCAATATAGAAGTACCCAATTTACGGATATGTAAAAGGACCAAGTTCACTTGATCCTTTTATATTTCTATAGCTGAAAAGAAAAATCATAGTATTGTTGAATATTTCTTTTGCATTTTGCCCTAGTCATTTTCACTTCAGGTATTTAGCCTTTAAATTGTAAGCAGGGCTTTGGGATATTGGTTTAAAACCTCACAACCATCCTCTGTCACAAGCACTAGATCTTCAATGCGCACACCAAATTTTTCTCTCAAATATATTCCGGGCTCAATTGAAAAAATCATGCCGGCTTCACAAATCATATCATTAACTGAGGATACATCCGGAAACTCGTGGACATTAATGCCAATACCATGGCCGGTTCTATGCGTAAAGGCCTCGCCATAGCCAGCAGCTGCAATTACCTGTCGCGCTGCATTATCAATATCCTTGAATGTCACGCCAGGTTTAACCGCTTTTATGGCTGCTAAGTTTGCGTCTTTTACCAAATTATAGACTGTCATGTAGGCCTCATCGGGGGTGCCATAAAAAAAGCTTCTAGTCATGTCAGAACAATAGCCATCTTTTCTGCCACCTATATCCACAATAATCGCCTGATTTTCTTCAAGTATTGTTTCATCACTATCATGATGTGGTTCTGCACCATTTTCTCCAAAGCAGATGAGCGGTGTAAAAGAGAGTTCGAAGACTTCTAATTCAGCATTAAACTGCTTGACCTTATCCTGGATTTCACTTTCCGTAATCATTTTGTTTCCTGCGTTTGCTTGTAAGTATTCATAAACGCGTCTCATGACTTCATCGTTTATTTTAGAAGCCTTTCGCATAAGTTCAATTTCAGAATTCGTCTTAATAAGTCTTGCTTCATCAACTGTATACGAACCATTTACAAACTTACAAGTAGGTTTTTCTGCCATAAGCTCAAGTAAAAATCGACTCGGCCATTCCTTGTCAATTCCGATAAGGGCATGATTATTTATTTCAGCTGCAATCATCTCAACTGGACGATCAGTATCCTTGTAATAGCGCACCACAACAGGTAAGGTTTCTTTCAATGGAAACAGGGCATTGATGAAAAGTACCGCATGATGTTCTTCTATCAATAAGGCCAGCAATCTCTCTCCAGGATGAATCTCAACACCTAAAAGATAATAAATTGAGTCTGTTGCTGTAACAAGCATAGAATCCATTTGATTCACTTTCATTTTAGCTCTTACTTTCTTCAATCTTTCACTATACATAAACCCTCCTGAAATTGATTAAAATGGCTTGTCGCCTTGTGTTCGTCATTAATTTTAGTTTAACATATTTTCATAAATCTAATACCCAATATTTACAACAAAAATGAAATATATTATTTTTAAATACCTACTTGCAACAAGACTAAAGTTATGTTAATATATAGTAGTTCCGCGCCGAAGTGGTGGAATTGGCAGACGCGCCGGACTCAAAATCCGGAGAGGTAACACTCGTGCGGGTTCGACCCCCGCCTTCGGCACCAAAATTAAAACCCTCACGAGAA
>NZ_JBVBZF010000088.1:0-12640 GCF_057447755.1 Fusibacter sp.
AGAGATCATCGTTGCTGCCCTTAGAAATGGAAAGCAAATCAAAGACGCTGCCCTAGCAGGTGCGGATATCGTTACTTGCGGCTTACAAGTCTATAAAGATGCACTAGAGCATCCGTTTACGACATATGGCCTTGGCGTGTTTAGAAATGCTTGGGATGAGACAGTAAAGGAGTAGGCTATGAATCCGTTTAAAGCACTTTATCTCCCGATTGGCGTTCCAACCTTTCATAAAGAGAGCATAGATGACCAGTTCAACAAGTCTAAATCTTTACTTCAATCTTTATCAGATGCTGTAGAATGCCCTGACAAGCCCCTCCTAACGATTCCGGACCTAATGGCCTTTATCAAGGGGAAATCCTGTGACCTTATCATCCTACAGAATAATGCCTTTGCCAATTCGGAATACGCTTCTGAAATTTTGAGAGCAATAGATGGGGATGTCCTCTTATGGACCTTGCAAGAGCCTGTAATTGATGGCGGAAGATTGAGACTCAATTCTCTAACAGGCGCATATTCAGCGGGTAACCTCATGCATCATGTGGGCAAGGAGAATTTTGAATATATTTGGGGTTCGCCTGAAGACCAAAGGGTGATCAAAAAACTCAAATCGGTTTTGGCAGCAGCCCAGCTTAAAAGAGAATTTAAGACCATGACCCTTGCTTCCATCGGTCATACACCTCAAGGCTTTGGCTTTGGCCGAGGCATAGATGCAGAAATCGGCAGGTATTTTGGAATGAAGCACATGGCTGTTGAAGTGAGAGAACTCATGGATAGGGCTAAAAAATACACTTTGGAAGAATGCCAAGCTGAAATTGAAGAGTCAAAAGTAAAACTATTGGGCTTATCCAACACACCTGATGACAACAGGGTCGATTTTATTCGTCTTTATAAATCTTATTCTGAATTTATTAAGGAAAACAATATTGCTGCGATTTCTTCGAGATGTTGGCCTGATTTCTTTGTGGACTTTGGTACGCCAGTTTGTGCTGTGCTTGGTATGCTCAATGACAATCAGATTGCAGCATCTTGCGAGGCGGATGCCTATGGCGCACTCTCTATGCTCATAGGTATGCGATTATCGGGTGAAAGCGTATTCTTTGGCGATCCTGTATCACTTGATCAGGAAGAAAGCACCATTACATTTTGGCATTGTGGCACGGCTGCTTGTAGCTTGGCCCACCCAAGACAAGGGGCTCAAATTGGTGTTCATCCAAACCGAAAAATTGGTCCAACCATGGAATTTGGGTGTAAACCGTCCAGTCAGGCCACTGTTTTTAGAGTTGGGAGAAAACCGGATGGTGGCATTCGCTTCTTTATTTCAACTGGTGAAATCTTAGACAAACCACAACAGTTCCTAGGGACCTCTTTGGTCTTTAAAACAAAGCGTCCTTCTATTGACATCGTGAGCAATAGTGTACAGGATGGCTGGGAGCCTCATTTTATAGTGGCTTATAAGGACATTAAAGAAGAATTAATGACGCTTGGTAAGTATTTGAAGGCGGAAATTTGCCTCTATGAATAAGCTTGACCAAGTATTTGAATAGAGTGATATTGAGAAACCTGAGTGGAAAAGGAGGCCCTAAATTGAGCTTATTAAAAGAAACCAGCCAAAAGACGGCGACAAAATTTTGGAATGATTCTTGTGATTTAAACGGCTTAGCGTATGCGCTTGACCATAACTGTGTTGGTGCAACTACAAATCCGATTATCGTCAAGGACGTTATAGAAAGCAATCTCTCAACTTATGAGAAGACTATATTAGAAACCATCGAAAAGAACCCGACCATGACAGAAGATGAAGTCGCTTGGTTTATGATTGAAAAACTCGCCATTGATGGTGCTAAGAAGCTAGAACCTATTTTTGATCCAAAGACAGGTACTGGAAGAATCTCGATTCAGACCAATACCAAGTACTGCAAAAGCCCTGACAAGCTCATCGAGCAAGCCTTATACTTCTCTAAGCTTGCACCTAATATGCAAGTAAAGATCCCTGTAACGGCTGCTGGTGTTAAGGCCATCGAAGAAGTTACCTACCAAGGCGTTTCAATCAATGCAACGGTATGCTTCAGCGTACCTCAGGCTGTGGCAGTGGCTGAAGCTGTGGAGCGTGCCTTAAGCAGAAGATTGGCAGAAGGCAAAGACAATTCTGAGATCAACCCTGTTTGTACCATCATGATTGGTAGAACAGACGATTATGTTAAGAAAGTTGTCAAGTCTCAAGCAGCCCTTATTGACCCTGAAGCAATGGAGTGGGCAGGTATTGCTTGTGGCAAGGAATACTATAGAATTTTTAAAGAAAAAGGCTATAAAACAAAGCTCCTCACAGCAGCGTTTAGAAACATCCATCATTGGACGGCATTCGTAGGAGGAGATGTCTTAGCGACGATTCCAACGCCTTTCCAAAAACGTATCAATGCGAGTGATGTTGCCTTTGAAAGCAAGATTGATGAGCCGGTTAATGAGACATGGTTAAATCAACTCTTGACCCTACCTGAGTTCAAAAAAGCTTATGATGTAGACGGCATGTCTGTTGAAGCCTTTGATAGCTATGGTGCTGTTATAGACACACTCACGCAGTTCTATCAAGGCTATGATGATCTCGTAAAGATCATTAGAAAATACATTTTGAGATAGTCGATTGACGAATCATCAGAGGAAAGAGTTTGACAATGAAAAATGGAATAAAACAACAAATGAGCATTCTAAATGAAGAGGGAAGGCTCAGGGATTTTGAATATAAGGTAAAGGCCATCAGAGCCCTACTGGATAAAAAAGGGGTCCATGGCGTTGAAATTAAGAATCAGGCGAATTTTAGCTACATCACACGGGGGAGAGGTTTCATAGGACTAGCATCTACTGTGGCTTGTGGCAGTCTCTTTATCACCAAAGACCGTGTGGTCTTGCTTGGTGAGAACATTGATGCCAGGAGACTATTTGAAGAACAGCTCCCACCACATCCCATGGTGGAGCTCATGGCCTTTTCTTGGGATGAACCAGACCAGAAGACTTCAATGATTCAAAGCATTACAAATGGCCTTGTTATGATTTCAGAAAGCGAGCTCGAACCTGAGCTCTTTACCATTAGGACCCTTCTTTCGGAATATGATCAAGCGGATTTCAAAGTCTTATGTCATGAAGCTGCTGTAACTCTGGAAACACTATGTAAACAAGTGAAACCAGGCATGACTGAGTATGAGCTTGCCGGTGAAATATCAAAGGCTTTTTGGTCGCAAAACATTGAACCCATCACAACGCTGGTGGCTTTTGATGAAAGGGCTTTAAAGTACAGACATCCTGTCATGACCGACAAGAGACTTAAAAATTATGCGCTCGTTGGAATCTGTGGTCGTAGAAACGGTTTAATCGTTTCAATTACAAGAGATGTCCTCATAGAGCCCGATCCAATAATGCAAGAAAAACACGCTAAGTGTGTTCGTGTCAATGGTGCCTTTTGGGAAGCCCTTAAGCCAGGAAAAAGCGTCTCTGAAGTCTTTGGTGCAGGTGTTAATCAGTATGGTCTAGAGGGTTATCCCCTTGAACACAAGGAGCACCATCAAGGGGGCTTAACTGGATTTATTCCGAGAGAACTCAGGGCATCTTATGAAAGCACACATAAAGTCAGAGTGGGTGAAGCCTATGCCTTTAACCCAACCATTATTGGTTCAAAAGTTGAAGATACCGTGCTCGTAACAGAGTGGGGTCTTGAAAACTTAACCCACACAGGAAATTACGCTTATGAAAAATGTCTCATCAATGGTTTGGAGATGGAAATGCCAACCGTATGGGTGATTAAGCAGTCATAGAGAGGAGTAAAGGGATGGATAAATCAAGTTTTAACTTTTATATGCCAACGCGCTTGGTCTTTGAAGACGGTGCGACTCAAGGGCTTAACAAGATTGTTAGAGGTAAGAGCCTCCTTATGATGTGTGATCCGTTTTTATATGGAAACGGGACTGCAAAGAAGGTTGCTGAGGCCACAGGCATTGATGCCGTCGTCTATTTTCATGAAATTGAGCCAAACCCATCTTGTCAAACGGTTGATAAGGCTGCTGAATTGGCACGTGCCAATGGGGTAGATGTCGTTATCGGACTCGGTGGTGGTAGCTCTATGGATGCTTCTAAGATGGTTGCATGCTTAGTGGACAATGAAGGCAGTATCTTCGATTATTATAGTACGGGGACAAAGACATTAATGCCAAGAAAGGCACAGCTGATTTGTATTCCGACAACATCTGGTACCGGTAGCGAAGTGACCAATATAGGTGTGTACACAAATCAAGAAACCCATATTAAAATGCCTTTTGCATCAGAATACTTCTGGCCTGATGTTGCTTTGATCGATCCACTCTTAACACATACACTGCCGTCGCCAATCACTGCATCAACTGGAATGGATGCCTTCTGTCATGCCATAGAAGCATACTGGAGTGTCAATGCCAATCCAATTTCAGATGCGCTTTCCATTTCAGTGATTAAGACCATTTTAGACAATATTGAAACAGCAGTTAAAGAACCTACCAATATTGAAGCCAGAAAGAACATGTCTTTTGCCAGTGTTACAGCAGGGATCTCTTTCAGTCAGACAAAAACAACCGGTATTCACGCAGTGAGTTTCCCCTTAACAGTGGATTTTGGCGCTAGCCATGGTTTGGCATGTAGTATTACCTTGCCTGCCTTTATTCGATTGGCCTACAAGGGCAGTCAGGACAAGATGGATTACTTGTTTGGCATCCTTGGATTTGATGGCGTCGAAGCTTTTGCAAGTCATGTAGAATCCTTGATGACAAGAATCGGATTGCCAATTAGACTTAGTGCAATCAATGTTAAAGCTTCTGATTTGAATCACATTGTAGAGGTCTCTATGAAGGCGGCGCTTATCCACTTTACACCTGTGAAGATGGACGAAAAGGTACTTTACGACTTGTTAGAGTCTATTTTATAAGATAAAGGTGAGGTTATGAACGAGATAAAACAATTAGAGCATAAAGCTTTAGAGATAAGACAGTTGACGATTGAGAGTATCGGTAAATTAGGGGTTGGACACATTGGTGGCAGTCTTTCCATCTGTGATCTCTTATCACTTCTTTACTTTGATGTTATGAATATTGATCCACAAAATCCAAACGATGAAGATCGGGATCGCTTCATCCTTTCAAAGGGTCATGGTGGCCCTGCCGTTTATGCTGCACTTGCATTAAAGGGCTACTTTGACAAGTCGCTACTCGATACCCTCAATCGCCCAAATACGAAATTACCAAGCCATTGCGACATGAACTTAACACCAGGGGTGGACATGACAACAGGTTCCTTGGGACAAGGCTTTTCATGTGCACTTGGTGTGGCAATCGGCGCTAAGATGAAGCAGAAGAATTTTTGGACATATGTCTGTATAGGTGATGGTGAATCTCAAGAGGGTCAAATTTGGGAGGGGGCTATGTTAGCCGGTTCTCAAAAACTTGACAACCTCATTGCCTTCACGGATTATAACAAGCTTCAAATAGATGGCAATATTGAACAAGTCAATGGCCTTTATCCACTTCATGACAAGTGGACTTCTTTCGGATGGCATGTTCAAGTGGTTGACGGCCATGATATCGGAGCCCTTAAAAAAGCCATCATGATGGCGCAAAACGTCTCGGGTCGTCCATCCATGATCATTATGGATACCATTAAGGGCAAGGGCGCTAAGTTTGCTGAGAACAAATTGTCCTCGCATAATATGGCAGTTACAGAAGATATGTGGCAGGATGCAGTAAGAGAAATTGAAGAAATGAAGGTGACAACATGCAGTTAACAGGAAGATGGTTAAGAGAGGTTTTTTCTGAATTGTTGATTGAACATGCAGAGAAAGATGAACGCATATGCTATTTAGAGGCTGACTTAATGATGGCAAGTGGTACTGGTGGCTTTAAAAAGAGATTTCCTGAGAGAACCCTTAATGTCGGTGTTGCCGAAGCTAATATGATCGGCGTAGCCGCAGGGATTTCCACTTTAAACATGATCCCTTTTACACATTCTTTTACACCCTTTGCCACAAGACGTTGTTGCGATCAGGTAACGCTTTCTGTAAGCTATGCCAAGAACAATGTAAAGATGATTGGTAGTGATCCTGGTATCACTGCTATGCTAAACGGTGGCACACACATGAGTATGGAGGATGTTGCCATAATGAGAAACATTCCAGGCATGTGTATTGTGGAACCCATAGATGGGGTTCAACTTCAAAGCCTCTTCCCACAAATCATTGAACATGACGGCCCAGTTTATATTCGTCTGCTTCGTAGAGAGGCCAAACCCGTCTATCAAGAGGGCGATACCTTTGAACTCGGCAAAGCAAAAGTCATTGCATCTGGAAAGGATGTTACGATTTTCGCCAGCGGAATCATGGTTCATGAAGCACTTGAAGCGAAGAAAATTCTTGCTGAAAAAGGGATTGAAGCAGGCCTTGTGGACATACACACCATCAAGCCACTTGACTGTGAGACGGTTATCAGGGAAGCAAAAAAATCTGGTGCAGTGGTTACGGCTGAAAACCATTCCATTATTAACGGTCTCGGCAGTGCAATTTCTGAATGCTTGTCTGAAAATTATCCAGTACCCATCAAACGTGTAGGGGTTATGGACCATTTCGGAGAAGTGGGCATGCAGGACTTCCTGGCTGAAAAATATGGTTTAACAGCCAAAGAGATCGTTTCAGCTTGTGAAAAAGCACTTGAAATGAAAGGGGTTAAATAAAAATGAGAGTATTAGTTGGTTCAGATAAATCGGGTTTTTTCCTTAAAGAATACGTTAAGAAAGACCTAATCGAAAAAGGATATGATGTTGTGGATTGTGGTACTCAGGATGTAGAGTCACCGATGCCTTTTTTCGATGTAGCCCCAATTGCTGCTAAGAAAATCCAAAACAAAGAGTTTGACCGTGCCATTCTGTTTTGCGGAACGGGTATGGGCATGGCAATCGTTGCAAATAAATACAGAGGGGTTTATGCCTCTGTAGTTGAAAGTCTTTATGCGGCAGAAAAATGTCGTGCCATCAATGATGCCAATATTTTAACCATGGGTGGATGGATTGTGGCAGAAATGCTGGGTGCTGAAATGGCACACAAATTCCTCACGACTGAGTTTACACAAGGTCTTGAAGAATGGAGACAATCCTTCCTTAAGAAGGCTCGTGAAGAAGTGAAGGCCATTGAACAAACGGCTGATCCGATTACCCCACTATAGTGAGAGGTGTTTATGGAAAATGAAAGAAAAGTCTCAAAACTTGGTTTATTGACGATGTCCATTGGCGGCATGATCGGTTGGGGAGCATTTATGCAACCCGGTATTAAGTTCTTGCCCCAAGCAGGTGTCCTCAATACTATGATTGGGATGTTTATAGGGCTGATTATGGTCTCAACCATTGCGTCCTGTTATGGTATTGTGCTTAATAAGGCACCCAATTCAAGTGGCGGTGAGTATTCTTACAGCAAGCTTGTCTTTGATAGAAGACACAACTTTATCGTCGGTTGGTTCTTGATGATCGTCTTTATCGGCATTGCAGCCTTAAATGCGACATCATTTGCCTTGATCTTTAAAAACGTACTCTTCCCAACAACTGATTTTATTACCCTCTATACCATTGCAGGTTCTCCTGTAACAGCTGGAGAAGTCCTCATTAGTATTCTAGTGGTCTTGGTATTTGGATGGTTGATGATTCGTGGTGTTGAATCCGTTGTTAAAGTTCAAAATGTTGTAACCATTGCTTTAATTATCATCGTGTTTTCGATATTTTTCCTTGCCTTAGGCAAGATTGACTTTGCAAACTCCCCCCTTGTTGGCTATGCTGGTTCCAAGAATATCAATTTAAGTGGCATTATTGCCATCTTGGTCATTACGCCATGGGCATATTACGGTGTTTCCAATATTCCTAAGGTGGCAAGTGATGCAAAACTCCCATACAAACAGGTTATTTTAATTACGATTTTATCTTTAGTATGTGGTTTCTTTATTTATCAAATGCTTCTTTTCTTAACGGCATCTCAATTTTCACAGGCAGATCTTATGGGTTATAAGGGCTGGGCTACAGGAGATGCAATTAGAAATCTATTTGGCAATACAGGATTATTTTTTATAACAGCTGGATTGGCTTTTGCAATTTTTTCAGGTGTTAACAGCTTCTATATGGGCGCTGCCCGTGTTATGAACAGTATGAGTGAGGATGGATTGCTTTCCAAGTGGTTTTCAAAAAAGCATCCAAAATATGGCACCCCACACCATTCAATTCTCTTCATCCTATTTATCATCATAGCAGCACCATTTTTCGGAAAGCAGGTCCTTAAGTGGATCGTTGACATGTCAGCGCTTGGCGGTGCTTTGGTATTCTTATATACTGCACTGACAGCCTATCGCATCAGTGATGGCATTGAGAAAACCGTTGGCCTGGTGGCAACAGTCTTCAGTAGCGTTTTTCTCTTGCTGTTGGTGATTCCAGGTTCTCCTGGATTTCTATCGATTCCGTCCATTATAGCCTTGTTTATTTGGTCTGGACTAGGTGTCTTCTTCTACCTGTTAGACACCCGTAAAGCGATTGAAGAAGTATCCGATGTTATTTGATCCCCTCACGATCAAATTATGAATCCTCTATTATATTTTGTAGACATTCTGAGCCGGAATGTCTCACCGAATGACATATGTCATTCAAAAGGCCCTGTCTGCATTTTAAATCGCAGACAGGGCTTTGTTCATGTAGATATTTATGTTTATGAAAATATAGATTTTTTTATCTCAAGCCTTGTGAGTGGGGGTGTAAATATTGTATGATTTAAGAGATACCAATCATTTACAGGGGGGCTTATGTTTACAGCGAGTCAATTAGAGGTAATAAATCAATTACTGGTCAATGAACCAACTTCTAGGAAGCGCCTTGCACAACGATTATCGCTTACAACAGCGGCGATAACCATTATTGTTAATCAATTGATTGAAAAGGGCATTGTATATGAAGTCAAGGACTTGGACCTTGGTAAAGTAGGCAGGAGAGAGATGCTGCTGGATGTTGTAGAGGACGCTTTTTTTGCTTTGGGTTTGGACGTTGAAGCTGAACGCATCCACTTTTCCCTAACAAATCTCAAGGGTAAAATAATAGACACACGATCCTTTAAGTCATTTGATGATGCAATGCTACATATTCAAGATTTAACAACACGAAAATCAAACTTGTTGGGGATTACGGTCATGCTACGAGGCTATGTAAATGAATCCACTTATTTTTATCATGATAAAAATATTAAAGCCAAGCTGGAAGCCTTGAAATTACCTTATAAGTTGATTAATAACGTCTCTGCCTTGGCAATTCTCCACAGATTTTACAACTTCAAAGATGAGAACTTTCTATTGGTCAAGTATGGGCCGGGTCTTGGTAGTGCCATAATGGTGAATGGTGGCTTGGTTATGCAAAAGACCAATACCCATTCTGAAATGGGACAGATGATTTTAGATTTAAAAAATCACAAACCACTTGAGGACTGTATAAAATACGCCGCTTTTGATGAAAACATGACGGATGATGGTGTGGTTACTTATTTTATGCAAAATCCAAGTGATCTTGAGTACTTGATAAACTGTCTCTCTGTGAGCATCATTAACTCACATGTCCTCCTCTCTTTAGACAAAGTGATTATTGCAGGTACTTTGTTCACAGAGGATGTCATTTTTAATCAGTTAATTGAGGCCATACAAAAGATTAATCCCCTCTTGCCCTCAGAGGATATCATTAGAATACCTGATTATGGTGAAAAGAGTCGCAAGCTTGGATCAATTGTTACCATCTATGCCTATTTTAATGGTTTGATGGACCTAGTGGTGGAAAATCAGCGCGCTTGAGATCAATATCCAGACTAAAGCCCCCGATTAATAAAGTCGAGTAAGGTACAAATAATTTCAGTTTAGGTTTTTATGAAGTGGATAGGACAAATATAAAAATAGAGCAAGTAAAAAAGACTAAAACAGGACATAATGCACCTGTTTTAGTCTTTTATTGTATACAACAAAATTTGAGCCGAAAGCTGTGATGAGAAATGTTCAATCTCAAACAGCGTCAGCGAAAATTGGTTTGAGTCATCGAAGGTGGCTCAAATGTTGTTTTAAGATGTTTGAAAAGAATGTTTAATGATTTTAAGTGTGCAAAGTATATATTACATATGACATAGAATAGATTATATATTTCATACTGCAAATAATATAATGCAAACTGTAAATCACATAATACATACTGCAAATTACATGAAAGAATTGATCAACTTTGGAACAGTGTTCCATAGAGCAGAGAAGGTCATAACTAAGGCAAAGCCATAGCAGACTACCATACTGATTTGAAGTAATCTTGGTGGTTAAAGCCTTCATTGATGTCTTTTCTGAAAATCAAACGACAGACATAATAACCACCAAATGGTGTTGCAATCGATGTGGCGATGTTTGCAATAAAGATGAGCTGAGTTGGCGAGCCGTTATAGCTATAGCTAATAATGGCTGCAAATGCGATACAAAGTAAGCAGCCCCATCTGATGAACTTTGTCTCAAGGCCGTAAGGACGATTGATCCCTGCTGCAAGTAAAACCATTCCTCTTTGGGTATTGCCTAGTAGAGAGGAAAAACCCGCTGCAAGTAATGCGATCCCCATGATGACAGGTGCTGATGTGCCCAAAAAGGGAACCAGTAAGTCACCAAGCTGTGCAGGTGCTTTAATGGCAGTTCCTGATGGATGCAATACGATGGCACCAACTAGGACGATTGCTCCTGAGATGAGGACCACAGCAAGGACATGAGCGAAGGCATCGGCAAGCATAATGCCATTAAAAAGGTCTTCCTTTTTCCATTTTTTCTCTACGCCCAAATAAGTACCGTAAATACCAGCCGTAATCGCGGCATTGGTACTAATATAGGCAAGAGATGTTCCCAAACTACCAGGCTGTATTTGCCAGTTGACAAGCGATGAACCAAGCTCACCCCAAGCGGGTCCTCCTGTTGCCACAAGCGTTGCATAAAAGCAAACAATCATACCGAAAATACAGACTGTAATGATTTTTTCAACTTTTGAATAAACACCCTTGGTAAAGTAACAGGCCAAGATGATTGCGATCATCAAGAGTGAACCTAATTTCCAGTTGATACCGAAGATGAGATTCATACCCGCACCTGATCCAGTGATATTGCCCATGGTGAAAAATAAACATGCAAGGAAGGTTGCAACACCGACGATAGCTGCTGCAGTATTGCCATAGTAATGCCTGATGGCATGTATTACAGGCATTCCCGTTAACATGGAAATGCGATAGGTTGTTAACATGAAGGTAATGCCCATAATCATTATTGGAATGATTAACCAAAGCATTGAGTAACCAAATTTAGAACCAAGCATGGCTGAAGTTGTGATATTACCGGGACCGATAACGATGCCGGCGAGGATGATTCCTGGTCCGATTCTTTTTAAGAGTTCAACGAAAGATGCTTTTTTTACTTTTGTTAAATCTAAGCTCGTACTCATAATTCCCCCTATGAAATCCTATTTGAATTGTTTCATATCTACCTTTTCCATTTTACTTCTTTCTAGTCCTAATGCAATCCAATCTTTTTCTTCTTGGTTAAGTCCAAGAACGGGCTTTCTCATCAATCCACTAGAGAAGATGCCACGTTGCACCAATGCTTCTTTAAGCCTAGCGTGTGCTTCTCCTGAAGGTTGTCCACCACCGTAAATGGCTTGAGAGATATGGTAGATACGATCTGACCAATCCTGTGCTTCTTTGAGTGTATGCTTATCAGGGTTTGCAAATACCTCACGTGCTGGAAGAATGATCTCAGGGACACAGCCAGCGAAACCGATAAGTGCACCATCCATACCAGGGAACCAGCTTACGCAGAGGGTTTCATCATGACATGTAATTAGAGAAATATCTGGACATTCTTGTCTTAATAATCTCACATCATGCTCATAGATAGAAGTCACACGTGTGCCCATTTTTATACATTTAACATGTTCAATTTCTTTACACATTCTCATGAGCAGATTTACATCGTAGAAAGCCTTACTTGTCGCTGGATATAGGTGGATAACGATATCAATATCAGCGCCTTCAGCCACTGCTTTAACATATTCAAATGGTGCATCTGCATGCATACCAAATCTTAACCACATATGTGGTGGCATGAGTAAAATGGCATCTGCACCAGCTTCTTTTGCTTCTTTTGCCATTTCGATTGATTCAACTGTGTTTTCACAGTTAATACCTGAAACGATTGTCATAACATCGCCACATTCTTCTGCACAGATTTCCACCACACGCTTACGTTCTGCACGTGTTAAGCCAGTGATTTCACCAGTATGGCCATTACAAACAAGGCCATCCATGCCTTTTCCATAAAAAGTTTTAATCCAACGGAGGTAGGCACGGAATTCTGATTCGTTGATTGAGTAGTCATCATTTAATGGTACTGATACCGCAGGAAAGATCGTTTTGAAATTTTTAACTTTAGCCATTTTAATACTCCTTATTATCAAATTTGTGATTGTCATTAGACTTTGAGTAACAAAGGATATGATACATAGCGCGCATTAAGATCATATACAATCGTTTGCATGTCTTTAAGCAATTTATAGCATATTG
>NZ_JBVBZF010000089.1:0-12495 GCF_057447755.1 Fusibacter sp.
ACAAAGATGAGTTAACATTTAAGACTCTGTTTATAGAAATGTAATCTCTGTAATGGTAAAATATAATATAAGAATCTTAAGGCGCTAAAAAAATAGATGATAAAGGAGTAATTTAATGGGATTATTTAATTTTTTAAAGGGTGAATTTTTAGAGGTTATCCATTGGGAAGACACTTCACAAGATACTATGGTTTATAAATTTCCGATGGTGGATAAGCAACAGATTAAAGAAGGTGCACAGTTAATTGTCAGACCTTCACAGGTGGCGATTTTTGTTTATGAAGGTCAAATCGCTGATGTCTATGAGCCGGGAAAATATGAATTACATACTGAGACAATGCCTATTTTCACATCACTTTCAAATTGGAAGTTTAGATTTGAAAATCATTTTAAGACAGATGTTTACTTTGTAAATACCAAGCAGTTCACCAATCAAAAGTGGGGGACTATCAATCCGATTATGATGCGAGATGCTGATTTCGGAATCTTGAGACTGAGAGGGTTTGGTGTATATTCCTTCAGAGTGAATGATGCGGTAACTTTTTTAAAGGAAGTCTTTGGTTCCAACAAATTCTTTACAGTGGATCAAATTAACGAGCATTTAAAAAGCTTGATTGTATCAAGTGTTTCTGATGTGATTGCAGAGGCGAAAATACCTGCTATGGACCTAGCGACACAATACGATGAAATTGGTCAGCTTGCCATGGCAAGAATTACAGATCGATTCGGTGTCTACGGTCTTATCATTTCAGATTTCGCAGTGGAGAATTTATCACTTCCTGAGTCAGTTGAAAAGGCAATAGATAAACGCACTGAAATGGGTGCACTTGGCGATTTGAATCAGTACATGAAGTTCCAAACAGCTGAAGCTATCAGAGATGCAGCTCAAAACACCGGCGGTGGTCTTGCGAGTATGGGTGCCGGTATGGGTGCAGGTGCAGGGATTGGCAAGGTAATGGCAGATGCCATGGCTTCTCCGAATCCATCAGCCTCTCATGTGCAGGAATCTCAGGCTGAAATGATGGACTGTGTAAGCTGTGGCGCAAAGAACAGAAAGGGTGCTAAGTTCTGTTCTGAATGCGGTTACAGTTTTATCAAAAAATGCATTTCATGTGGTCATGAAATTGATCCTAATGCAAAATTCTGTATGGAGTGTGGTGCAAGTCAAGTGGTAGAAAATAAGTGCCCACATTGTGATGAAAAGATTGATCCAGATGCAAAATTCTGTCCGCATTGTGGTCAATCTACTAAAGCCTAGGAGTTTGATATGTCTGAAAAAAGAAATGAAGAGCAGGTGCAACAAAGTCTCGATGTAGAAAATATTCAAAATCTAGACATAGACGATGATGAGGTTTTAGAGTCGGCGGAGACACACTTCGAGAACTCTCTTGTGACTTCTTGTCCATCCTGTGCAGGAAATATGGTTTTTAATCCCCAGGGTGGCAATTTAAAATGTCCTTATTGTGGTACGGAAAAAGAAATAATATCAGATAATAAAGAAATAGAAGAAAGGTGCTTTGAAACGGCCTTGACTGAGGGTGTCAGAACTTGGAATGATGACGATATCAAGAGCTTTTCTTGTAAAAGTTGTGGTGCAGAGCTCATCTTTGATGCACATACACAGGCTCAGTTCTGTAATTATTGCGGTTCATCACATATTACATTTCAAGAAGCTGAAAATACAATTCCCCCCCAGTATTTGGTGCCTTTCTCAGTGACAGAGAAAGATGCTGGAAACCATTTTAAAGAGTGGATTACCAAACGATGGTTTGCGCCAAATGACCTAAAAAATGCTTACAAGAACAATAAGCTGCTTGGCACTTATATTCCACATTGGACCTATGATTCCAATACCTATTCCTATTATACGGCACAACGTGGCGATTATTACTACGTTACACGTACCAGGACCGTCAATGGTAAAACGGAAACCTACCAAGAGCGCAGGACAAGGTGGACACCTGTCAGTGGTGACTATAGTCGATTCTTTGATGATGTGCTCATACGCGCTTCCAAGAAAGTTGATGACCGGATGATCAATAAAATTCAACCCTTTGCTTTAGATGCGTTGGTGGGCTATAAACCTGAATACTTGTCCGGTTTTTTTGCGGAGCGTTACAGTGTCTCCTTGGAAGAAGGTTGGGAAGATGGTAAAGATGAAATCAATCAGAACCTTGAAGTGGAAATTACTCAAAGGATCGGTGGTGACACCGTAAGATTTCTAAATATCCAAACACAGTATAATGACGTCACTTTTAAACATATACTGCTGCCGGTTTGGCTATCTAGTTTTAACTATCATGATAAAGTATTCCAGTTTATGATTAACGGGCAATCTGGCAAAGTTATCGGTGAATACCCAAAGAGTGCCATTAAAATTATCCTGGCAGTGCTTGCGACCCTGATTTTACTAGGGGCGATTGCAGCCTTTGTAATGCACTCAGGAGACCAGACCGTGGTGAATCATTTATCTCAAACCTATTTAGGCTAGGGCATTAAAAATAAGTTAACTGTGAAAATGATGATGAAATGGAGGCGCCTATGCGAAAAAGAATATTGATTTCGAGAGCCTTATTAGGGGTCTTACTTTCTGTAATCGCACTCTATTTTGAGAAAGCATCTGGGATGCGATATCTCTATCTGGCGCTTTTGCTAATAGGTACTTTATCGGTTTCACTTGCTGGACACCTTAAAGGTTCAAAATGGCTTTATGTCATAGAGTGCCTATTCGTATTTGGCCTAAATTATTTGACGCGGTTCAACTTGAACTTGGTTTTTGTGAGTTTTTATATAATGATCATCATCTACGCTTTTCAAAGCATTAAGCGGGAAGATGGTCTTAAGATTGGTTATCTTAGTATGGGGCTTCTCGGTTTGAACTTTTATATGATATTGCCATACGGTTATAATTATGAAGTAATAGCTGAAATGGTGTTTCTGGAAATTATGATGGCCTTGATTATTACGAGTGTTTACTATTCAAAGCTTTACCAAGAGGAAAAAGAGAAAGTTGTTAAACTCCTTATGGAAAATGACCAGAGAAGTAAAATGCTTAAAGAGGCCTTTGATAAGGCTAAAGAGCAAAATGAAGCCCTTGAAGCGTCACAAACGGAGGTCATAAGACTAAGCAGAGTAGCTGAACGTGCTGAAGTTGCAAGTGCCTTGCATGATACGCTTGGTCACGAATTGACGGGCTTGATCATGCAGAACGAAATGCTCAATATGCAGTATAAGGATCCACTTGCAAAAGAAGCAGCAGACCATGCGCGTGAGATTTTAAGGCTGACGAGGCAAACCGTAGAGACCTTGCAGTCAAGTACAAGTGATACTTTTACCATGACAAAGCTAAAGCAAAAGGTAGATGATTTTTCCAAACAATCTGGGATCAAAATCAATTTTGAGTTTGAAGTCAATCTTGATTTGTTTAAGGAACAATATCGTCAAATGGTGTATAGAACAGTTCTTGAAGCCCTTACCAATACTGCAAAACATTCAAATGCTTCAGAAATATGGCTGGTGCTAACCAAGCTCAAATCAAATGAATATCTATTAAAAATTATTGACAATGGCAGGTTAAAAGATAAAAATCAAAGTGAATCTGCTTTCAAAGAGGGGAATGGTCTAAAGTTTATCAGGACTCGAGTAGAGAGTCTCGGGGGCTCGGCCTTTTTTGCCTATGATGTTGAAACTGGATTCGAAGTAAGCGTTAAGTTTGATGGAGGCCTATATGATTAAAATTGCCATAGTGGATGACCAAAGTTGGATTATAAATGGCTTATCAATGATGATCAATATGCAAGAAGATATGGCTGTTATATGGACAGCTGATAATGGAAAAGAAGCGGTATTAAAGACCACAGCCGATCAGCCAGATTTGATATTAATGGATATCAGGATGCCTTCTATGAATGGTGTTGAAGCTACAAAATGGATCAGGAAAGAGCACCCAGATATCAAAGTTCTTGTACTGACGACCTTCAATGAGGACGCCTACATCTTTGAAACTTTAAAAGCTGGCGCAAGTGGTTATTTATTAAAGGATGCCCCTCCTGAAACGCTTTTAGAAGCCATTCGTGAAGCCATCAAGGGGGGGACCATAATTGAGCCAAGCGTTGCCTCAAAGGTCGTTCAGAATATTGCTGTGGTGGATGAAGCTGTGCAAAATAAAATTCGCGAGACGCTGACATCAAGAGAGCTTGAAATCGCTCAGATGATTTCACAGGGACTGAGCAATAAGGAAATCAGCACCCTCTTATTTTTATCTGAAGGGACCATTAAAAACCATCTCACAAGTGTCTTAGAAAAATTGGATTTAAGAGATAGGACCCAGCTGGCCATATTAATGATTAAAAATCAAATTTAGATGAAAACCATGACTTTTGTCATGGTCTTTTTTTGTTTTTTATGACAAAAGTCTCGTGCGATTTGCCTTAAAATGCAATAGACTTAAAGTAAGCCACAACACATATAGATTACATATCATGAGGAGGTTACAAATGTTTTCTAAAAAAGTCATGAAAAATTTTAATAAAGTTATGGTTTTCATCATATTAGCCTTATCCTTGACAGGGTGCTATGGAAAGGCAGATTATGAAGCTTATAAAGAGGCACTTGTTAAAACAGACACCATTCAAAGGGGAAGACACGCCATTGAAGTCACATCAGACCAAACCTTTTCTGCACAGTTTATGAACTCGCCCGATTATAATAAGCTTAAGGGCTTCGAAAGCGTCAAATACAAGCTTTCAGGTCAGTTTGACTATACGCAAGAGATGGCAATCTATGACCTTTATGTGTTTTATGACAACCTGGGAACAGATCTTAGCTATTATCGTTTGTCTCAAAGAGACCAATATATCAAATTGCCAATGTTTAAAGATTATCTAAGGCTTCAAGGCAATCGAGATGATTATAATTCTGAAAACACCTCAAACATGAGCGATGCAAATCCTATGGGGACACTTGTTGAAGCCATGGATGAGGAATGGCGAAAAATAATTCAAAAGGATAATGTTTTTGTGGGTGAAAAAACCACCATTAAAAATGAAGACGGTGATGTTAAAGCCACGCGATTCACAATAAAACCCACGACACAAGATTTAAGAATCATTGCTGAGAAAGTAAAAGGCCTTCTCCTTGAACACCAAGATGAGCTTGCAGGGGTTTTAGGTAATTACAGTCATAATATAGGGGGCAATAAGGGGGCGATCACGGATCCATCTGAGAGTGAAGTCTTTGATGGCGAGGAACTGGGTCAAATGATTGAAACCATAATGGATAACATGACCATTTCACAATTTGAAGAAGTTGCATATGTTGACCTTGATGGCTACATCGTCGAAGAAACAATTACCTTGACGATTAAATACAATGAATCAGATTTTCCGTTTGAATCTCAAAAGATCACAATAAGAACTCAAAATTGGGACATAGAACAAGCTCAAAAAATGGCTTTCCCTATAATAGATGAAACCAACAGCAAGCCAATGGAGACTTTTGATTTTAAGATTCAATAATATGGAGGTAATAAAATGATGTTAGAAGTTAAGTCACTAAAGAAAAATTATGGTGAGTTTACAGCGGTGGATGGCATATCGCTTCATATAAATAAAGGTGAAGTGGTTGGCCTTCTTGGTCCAAATGGTGCTGGAAAGTCTACAACCATATCTATGATAGCGACGCTTTTTAAACCCAATTATGGCGAGATATTGTTTGATGGGATTGATGTTGTTAAAAATCCCAAGGCCATTCAACCCTACATTGGATATGTACCACAGGAAATTGCCCTATATGAAACCCTTACAGGATATGAAAATTTAAAGTATTTTGGTGGCTTGTATGGTTTAAAAGGCAAAAAGCTCAAAGAACAGATCGATAGAATTTCAGAAATCATTGGCATTGCAGATCGATTAAAAGATAGGGTAGATACTTATTCAGGTGGTATGAAAAGACGAATCAACATTGGGGTTGGATTATTGCATAACCCTAAACTGGTGATTATGGATGAGCCAACAGTCGGTATTGATCCGCAATCCAGAAACCATATTTTAGAAACGGTTAAAAGGCTTAAAGAAGAAGGCATAAGTGTGCTCTATACCAGTCATTATATGGAAGAAGTTGAAGCAATTTGTGAGCGAATTTATATAATGGATCATGGAAAAATAATTGCAAGTGGTAGTCAAGAAGCCCTCTTAGACCAATCTCAAATCCAAAGCGGCATGAATTTAAAATTTGAAAAACCAGTTGCGGATATAATTGATGACATCAAAGCAGTCAATTGGGTGACTCAAGTAAAGGTTCTAAATCCTCATGAGGTCTCTATTTTATCCAGTGGTAATGGGAACAGTCATAAAGATATTTTAAAAGCGATCATGGCAATGGATTTAGGGCTTGTTTCCTTTGAAGTTCAAAAGCCAGATTTAGAACAGGTTTTTCTGCATATGACAGGCAGAGGCCTTAGAGACTAGGAGGCACGGTATGATCTTAAAATTATTGAAAAAAGACATCGCAGTGCTCATGTCAGACCGTAAAAGCTTGATTGTATTTATATTAATGCCAATTATTTTAACCACAATTCTGAGTTTTTCCCTTAAGGGGAGCTTTCAGGAGAGTGGCAAATTTGAGCCTGTAAAAGTAGGGCTTGTTATACAATATGATACTGAAAAAGAGACGGCACAATTCCTTGACAAGGTTTCTCAGTATTTTAATCCTGAAGTTTTTATTGAAGAGATGGATTTTGAGACACTCTTCTTTAATGACTTTTTAAACCATCAGGCGGTTAAAGCTATAATGAAAAGCGAGATTATGACAGAAGAGGAAGCGGAAAGGGCCATGTTAAGTGATGAGATCGTGGCAGTCTTTTATTTGCCTAAGGGATTTATATACAATCAGCTCATCAACTTTTCAATGCCCTACCGAAATGAGATTGAAATTAAAATGTTGTCTAATCCAGACTATGGTTATTCAGCTCAAATTGCAGAATCTGTCATGAAGGGCTATTTTGAGACCTTAAGCTCAAAAGTTATTCAAAAGAATGCCTTTATTGAAATTGCGACGCCGTATTTGGACCAGAAAGAAATTTATGCGCGCCTTCAAGACATAATGGCAGTAGAAGATCAAAATGGAGAATCATCTCAAGTAGAAACAATGCCTAAGATTGAGCTAGAAAGTATTAATGGTGAAAAGCCAATTGACAGTTTTACTTACTATAGTATTGCCATGATGTCAATGTTCATACTCTACGCTTCAGGTTATGTTGGAAGAGAACTTCTCAGGGAGAAAAAAATGCTGACGCTTAACCGAAGTGCTGTTGCTGGTATCACAAGGCTTAAAGTACTGATGAGCAAATATTTGATGACCTTGATTTTATGTGCTATTCAGATGAGTTTTTTACTCATCTTTGCAAAGCTTGTTTTAAGGGTTCAGTGGGATAGGCCACTGGTGATGATGCTTGGTATTTTTTTCAGTGCAATCGCAGTAAGTGGTGTTGGTATATTTGTAAGTGCCATTACCTTGACTCAGGATTCATTTAAAGTGGCAAATATTTTTGAAAATGTGCTGATTCATATTTTTGCCTTATTGGGTGGAAGCTACATTCCCCTAGAGGTGCTTCCAAAAGCTGTAGGTCGTCTTAAAATATTTGCACCAAATGGTGTGGTGCTCGATCTATTCTTGGGAATTTTTAAAGGTGTGGCATTAAAGGCACTTGTACCTCAGTTCCTTATGCTGACCATTATTAGCATACTATTCTCGACAATTTCAATTTGGATTGTTAAGAAAAAGGAGGCAGGCGATTATGCTTAGGTTAAAGCTTAGACTGTTAAAAGATAATATTACACTCTATGCCATTATGATTATGATGAGTCTTTTACTTGCAGGCATCCTTGGCAATGCTTTTGGTGGCGATTATAAAGGACTTCTACTAGTTGAAGATGTTTCAGGCAGTGTTGAAAATGCAGATATAATTCATGCACTTGAGCAAGAAGATAGTTTTAACATCAAGCTGGTTTCACATCAAGAGGGCATAGATCAAGTTGCGAAAAGACAAGCCCTCATGTTGATTGTATTGAAAGATGTGCCTAAGATCATAGAACTCAAACCCAGTGTTGAGCGCTATCAAGTAGAACGACTACTGGCATCTGAAATGCAATCCCAGGCTGAGCTGAACTCGTATTCGGATAAGGTCTATCAAGTGATTTCTCAGAATGCGGATACAAAGGTCTCTAGGGATGACCTTATAAATATCATTAAAAACACAGTGAGGGACCAAACTCAAACCAAAAAAGTTTTCAACTTGAATCGCCAAACCTTCAAATCGGACCCCCTAAGCAATTATGATCCTAAAATTCATTATACTGTGGGGATGACATTATTCTTTGTGACTTATTCTTTGATGTTCACCGTGGGCGATTATTTAGAGGACAGAAGGCTCCATACTCTAGATAGAATGAAAGTGTCGCCAGTGTCAAGATTTCAATTGTTGCTGTCTAATATATTGCCAGCATTTTTGATCGGTTCATTACAAATTGCGATCATGATCTTGTCAGGTAAATTTTTGTTTGGCATAAGGTGGGGAAGCCAGTTTGGCATGATTATTTTAGTGAGTATGGTTTATATCTTTACGATGACCTCATTGAGCTTTTTTATTGTGAGTATGGTAAAAAATATGTCTCAGCTCGGGGCAATATCACCAGTGATATTGACTGGTATGGGAATGCTGGGTGGTTGTATGTGGCCCCTTGAAATTATTCAGTCAAAAACCTTAATTTTTCTTTCGACTGTAACCCCACATCGTTGGGCTATAAGCGGTATAGAATCCTTAATGATCAATGGCCACACTTCAAGTGAGACCACAAAAGCCGTGATCATATTATTGATAATGGGGGCAGTTTATATGGTTTTAGCTGAACGCATGCTTGCATATAAAAATAAGGGATGACGCGTTGGGATTAATTCAAATAAATAAGTGATTAAAGCCTTTAAAAATACCGTATAAATAGAATAACAAAGGTATTTAGGAGGTGCGGCATATGTTTGAATCTATTGAAATTAAAACGAGCGAAAAAAATGAAATGATCGACATTATGGATAAAATCAAAAAAGTAGTAGAAGATAGTGGTATTATGCATGGTATCATCGTGGTATATGTACCACACTCCACAGCGGGTGTAACTGTGAATAAAAACTATGACCCAGTGGTTCAAGAAGATATCATAAATAGAATGAATGAACTCGTTCCAAGAGATGGACATTATCAGCATATTGAAGGAAACTCAGCTGCCCATATTAAAGCCTCCATTTTCGGCAGTTCGGTTACATTGATCCTAAGTAACGGACACATAGAACTTGGCATGTTCCAATCTGTTTTCTTCTGCGAATTTGATGGCCCACGTAAACGCAAGTTCCTTGTTAAAGTTATGGAAGGATAATCAACATTATCATAAAGGTCTTAAGACCTTAAATAAAGTTTCATCTGTGATATTGCCAGCCAAGTGCTGGCTTTTTTTAGTTAAGAAGATTTGAATTGTAAACGGGAGTTCGATATAATTGAGAAAAGACAAATGGGAGTAAAGGAAGTCTGTCAAATATGAAAAAAGTGGACAAAATCTATGACTATATTAAAGCACATCAATCAGAAGGGGTAACAGCCTCGCAAGTAGCGGATATCCTTGACCTAGATCGAACCAATGCCAGTCGTTATCTGAACCAGCTTTGCCAAGAGGGGAAAGTTGTGAAATTGACAGGTCGTCCTGTAAGATATGTCCTCAGGGGTTCGGAAGAGGTGCAAGCCGTTAAAGTGGACCAAGGCGATCCTGTCAAAAAAAATAATTTAAAGGGAAATCTGCCTGAGCGCAAGTTCTCATTAGACATGCTGATTGGGGCGAGCAAGAGTCTAAATGTGCCGATTCAGCAGGCTAAAGCAGCCATTCTTTATCCGCCAAGAGGATTACATACCCTAATACTGGGCGAAACAGGCGTTGGTAAATCAATGTTTGCTGAACTCATGTACCAATTTGCCAAGGAAGCAAATATGCTAAAGGAAGATGCGCCTTTTGTGAGATTTAACTGTGCAGATTATGGTGAAAATCCCCAACTGCTTATGGCACAGATTTTCGGTGTAAAAAAAGGGGCCTATACTGGCGCAGAGAAAGATCGTGATGGTCTTCTCAAGAAGGCGGACCACGGTATTTTGTTCTTGGATGAAGTACATCGCTTGTCAAATCAGGGGCAAGAAATGTTGTTCACCTTTATAGATAAAGGACACTTTAGCAGGCTTGGTGATAGTGAGGAGAGACAGTCAGCTGACGTTCAAATTATTGCTGCCACAACTGAAGACCCCGACTCTTCACTTTTAAAAACCTTTACACGAAGAATTCCAATGACAATAAAACTCCCACCCCTTAATGAGCGAGGCCTTAAAGATCGCTATAAGTTAATAGAGACCTTTATAAAAGAAGAATCTAAAAGGTTATCCAAGAGTATTTACATTAACCGTAATGCCCTTGAATCCATGTTATTATACGAATGTCCAAGTAATATTGGTCAGCTTAAAAGTGATATCCAGCTCTCTTGCGCAAAGGCTTTTCTCAATTTTAAGTCACAGCGCAAAAATTATATCCTAATTGAGCAATCTGATTTACCACAGCCAGTTAGAAGGGGTGCCATGAAAATAAAAGAGCACCGCCAAGAGCTTGAGAAGCTGTTGAAGCACCAAGAGGACATCTATAAGTTTTATTTCGATGAGGATGAGACATATCTCAATGAGGAAACGCTTCATGAACCCTATTTCTATGAGCGTATTGAGAGTCGTTTAGAGGATTTAAGAGCAGAGGGGAAATCAGAATCAGAAATCACTCAAATCATGAGTTTGGACATTGAAAAACATTTTCAAAAATATATCGTTGAAATTCCAGACCAGTATAAAAAAGAAGAGATAACCAAGGTGGTTGACAAGGAAATTGTGGACATCACAGGAGAAATCCTGACTTATGCACAGGAGCGTCTTAACAAGGTCTATGACGAGAAGATATACTTTGGTTTGGCGCTACACCTTCAGGGGAGCATTGAGCGGATTAGAAGTCATCAGCCAATATATCATCCTAAGCTCAATGTGATTCGTGTGAATTACCCAGATGAGTTTGTTGTGGCAATGGAAATTGCAAAGAAGATTGATCAAACCTTTGCCATAGAAACGCCACTCGATGAAATTGGGTATCTGGCCATGTTCCTTGCTTCAAATCCCTATGCACTTGAGGGTGAGGCGGAGGATCTGGTAGGTGTATTGCTGATTATGCATGGCAACTCAACGGCGACCAGTATGGCACAGGTGGTGAATGATCTTGTGGGAACATCACATTGTGAAGCCCTGGACATGCCGCTTTCAATGCGACCGGAATCAATGTATGATTTGGCAAAATCTAAGATTGAGAAAATCAATAAGGGCAGAGGCGTATTGATTTTAGTGGATATGGGTTCTCTTGTCAGTTTTGGGGATATGATTTATGAAGAAACGGGCATCTTGACGAAAACCATCGATAGGGCAAGTACGCCAACAGTTCTAGATGCTTGTAGAAAGGCAGTCCTAGGGCGGGATTTGATTGAGATCTACAAGTCCAGTCTTGAGCTTGGAGGTAAAACACTGCCTGAGCGAAAGCACCCAAAAAAGCCCTTAATTATCACAGCATGTTTCACGGGTGAAGGTGCTAGTGAAAGGCTAAAAAACATCATACAAGAGAGATTGAAACTTGACAGTGTTTACCAACTTGTAAGTCTCAACCTCTTAAATAGAAGAGAATTTGTCAGTATGATTGATTATTATAAGGATGCTTACGATGTACTTGCCATTGTGGGTACAGTGGAGATTGAAGTAGATGACATTCCTTATATTTCTGCAGTGGAACTGCTTTCTGGCGATGGATTAGACCAACTGTCAAAGATCGTAGAGCGAGAAGATTTGTTTTATAAAATTGAGCAATCTTTAGGGGCGCACATTAAGGCTGTGAACAGTGCTACACTTTTACACCAAGTAAGACACTTTATTGAGTCCTGTGAAAAAGCACTTAAGGTTCAAATTGATCAAGAGGTCAAAATCGGCATAGCCCTTCACCTCAGTTTTTTAGTGGATAATTTGATTCAAAAAATACAGACCAAACCCAAAGCGGACCTTGAAGCGTTTATGTCTCAATATTCACTTGAAATGGAATTAATGCACAAGGCTCTTATGACGCTTGAACAGACTTATGAAATTAGGTTTTCGGACAGTGATAAGGCCTATCTTTTAAAAATGTTTATGGAAAATAGTGAGTTGTAACAATGATAAAACAAAATGAGCCCATTTGCGGAGGCTCATTTTGTTTTAAGAATCCATCGCCTTCTTTGACGACATATTCACTTGCAAAAGTCGCTGTCATGGAACCTAATACAAGTAGAGATATTATTATCGCCACCATTATTTTTCTCATAATTTTACGCCTATAGATTTAATATTTTGGGATA
>NZ_JBVBZF010000090.1:0-12389 GCF_057447755.1 Fusibacter sp.
CCCTGATAGATACCATCAATAAATTCACTTCGCCACTGAGGAATCATCTCAAGTAAGGGACATGCATGAATCTGGTCCTTTTCAATCACTAGGGACAACGCACCTGCCTCTATATGAGGTTCAAAAGGATAGGTTCTACATTGAACAGGCCTTAAGTCTCTCAGACACCCTTCCTCTTCATGGCAAAAGATATAATACATTTTCTTGATTTTGGGTGGCATATCATAAAGAAGACATGAGTGGACCTCATAATCATCTACTTTACCACTTTGCATGTACTCAAACTCAAGTGGCAAAAGATACATGCCAAGACGTTCACCTGTTTTTTCCTGTCGCCTACAACAGTGATAGCCACACAGTTCACCACAATTCCCATCGATAACAGGTTGGTTCATCAGACCATACGCTTTTTCAAAGACCTCTTTATAGTCCAATACCACGTTTTCATATGTTTTTTTTGACACTCTATCTCCATTTCTATTCATCTTGTGACAGATGACTATCTCTTAGTGACTATTTTATTTTTTCCTGTTCTCTTTGCCTCGTACAAGGCTTCATCTGCCTTTGTGATAAAGGCTTCCATGCTCATATCCTTATCAGGTATTATGGAGTGAACCCCTATGCAAACCGATGGTTTTACTAAAACAATCTGATTTTGGTCATCTACCCTTATTTCTTGAACATTTTCATAAATTTTATTGGCCACGTATAAAGCACCCTCTAGATCTGTTTCGTTGAGAACCACCGCAAACTCATCGCCGCCAAATCGTGCACAGAAATCAGTTGTTCGAGGCACCATCTCCTGAACTTGAGTGGCAAAGGCCTTTAAGAAATAATCTCCAAAAACATGACCATACTCATCATTGATCAACTTAAAATCATCTACATCAATCATTAACAAGGATATAGGGCTACTACTTCTTTTAGCCAATTGAAGATAGTCCATTAAGACCATATTAAAATGTCTTCTGTTATAGATCCCTGTAAGTGCATCTTTAATGGTAAGCGTTTCTAGTTCCGAGACTACTGCTTCAAGCTTATCATTTACGCTGGCAAGCTCTTGATTCTTAATTGAAATCACACGATTTTCTCTTATTTTAATTAAGCTGAATAATACAAAACCAATTATGAACCCATAGAATGCAAACGCGTAACCTGTCGTATACCAAGGTTTCTCAATAGAAAAAGTCACATAAACAGGTTCTGTATAGGCCCCTTGAATCGTTTTAACCCTAACATAAAACTTGTAGTCTCCAGATTTCAAGTTTGAATAGGAAGCATAATTTCGGCTACCACTCTCTACCCAGCTATCATCAACACCCTCTAATTTATAGCTGTATTGAAGCAATGATCGGGTCTCGTAATCGAGTGCGTTAAACTCAAAGCTAATATAATTTTCTTCTGCTTTAAAGTTGAAATTTTGACCATTATAGATTTCGTTTTTTTGACTAATTGGGGTATTGTAGATTGAAACATCTGTGATATAAACCGGAGGATTTTCATCACTGACGATTTGAGTCACTGGTGGAAACTCTGTAATACCGTGTGTACCTCCAAAATATAAGGTACCATCATCATCAACAAAACCATCCCCTGTAAACATGTAGCCACCAATACCGTCTGAAACCGTTAGATTGAGTATGGCATTGGTCATAGGATCTAGTATGGACATACCATTATGCGTAGCAATCCAAATTCGACCATCCAGTGAACCTTCAATGGCAATTACAGTATTGTCAATTAGACCATTGTCTTCAGTGAAACTCACAAACGAATCCGACTCACTAATATACTTTGATAAGCCACCGCCGACCATGCCTATCCAAATGGTACCATCATTGCCTTCAAAAATTGACCTTACAGTGTTACTCGCTATTGCAGAATAGTTACCCTCTTCCTTTAAGTAGGTCTTCATCTGATCGGTCTTTGGATCGTAAACATTTAGACCATTATTAGTACCAATCCAAATTTTGCCCATCTTATCACATAATATGTCATATATCAGATTATCCGAAATCCTGTTATTTTGACTTTCAATAGAAAAATGATTAATAAGCTTCATATTTTCATCAAACTCATAAGTCCCTTGAAGATAGGTTCCCACCCAAAGGTGATTATTACCATCAACACTTAAAGCATAGGTTATTGTATCTCGAGGTAGAATATCAGTTGGTACAAAGCGGTCCTGAGCTTCGTCGTACTTATCGATACCAGTTCCAGAGGCAACGAGTAGGTCACCATTATACTCTAGTAACTCCATAATTTGATCATTGGGAATGGTTCTTTCCACCTCATTTGAGGTATTGTACTTCAAAATCTCTTCCGTCTGGGGGTTAACCAAATTGAGGCCTTTGTTGTAAACTGCAATCCAGAGTCTCTCTCTTGAGTCTTTAAAAATGGTGTTGATTTTTCCTGCATCAAGCGAATTTGGATCCTCAGGGACATTGAAATATTCTAAATAGTTTACTTTCCTTGGATTGGTCTTGTAGACGCCATTGCCATTTGTCCCAATCCACAAGGTCCCTGACTGATCAACTAATAAGGAATAGACCACCGAATGTCCAATATCGCCTTTAACATCTTGACCCGGGAAGTGAAAAATACGATTCATATTTTTACTGAATAAACCACCACCCCAAGTGCCCACCCAAAGTGTATCGTCAGAAGTCTTTTGAATTGTATAAACTCTGTTATCCTCAAATTCATTGTGGTTTTTAATGTTAAAATCAAGATCTACTTCTAAAACGCCACCATCCCAAAGACCGAGGCTTAGCGTACCCACTTCAAATTCTTTTATTACCATAACATATGGTGATGGATAATCCATTTCAACTTTTACAAGTTTGGACTTAACTTCATCCAATATATATAAACCCTCGTAAGTACCAACTAGCAAGCGGCCCCTTGAATCGAGTAAAAGGCTTCTAACAACCTTGCCTTCAACTGGATAATTGATAAACTTACCTGTTTCTTCATCAAGTTTATTAAGACCATCCATGGTGCCAAACCATACGGCACCTTGTTGATCTTTCGCGATTGCAACAACGACATTATTTGAAAGGTTATTATCTTCAACTGTATAATTTGTAAACTGATCTTGCTCTATATCGAGTCTTGAAACACCTTGATAAGTCCCCAACCAAAGTGCGTGCTCATCTTCATCATAGTACATGGTTTGAATTAGATTATGGATAAGTCCTTTGGTCTCATAAGGATTATTTCTATAAGCGATTGAATCTTTTCCATTATACTGAAAAAGGCCACCTTGTGTGCCAAACCATATGAAGCCATTTTTATCTTGTATGATACTTGAAATTGACAGATCCTGCAATCCCTGTTCCCTTCCAATCATCTCAAAAATGGGTTTTTTATCATCTTCAAAAAAAGAATCTCCAAAAAAGATATTGGTTTGGACGGTTATCATCATTATTATCACAATTAAAATCGATAGCTTTTGCTTCATATTTAATGCACCCCTCATAATAGCATAGGTCTATTATACCCTATTTGCAGCCTCTTATTACAACTGATTTCCATTAAATACAAAAAAACCTTTGGGTTTTTAAATTCAACATTCGGGTAAATAAAGAATAAATCAATCATACTCATAAGGAGGTTGCAACATGAAATCATTAAAACTGGCTGAAAAAAGACATTCCGTACGAGAATATAAGCATAAGAACCTCTCTGCTAAAAACGTAGATTACTTAAACCATCTGCTTTTAGATAAGCCACCACTCTCCAAGGGGGCTGACCTTGAATTTTTCTTTATAGAAAACGGATTTGACTTGGCGCCACAATTGGAAACCGTATCAGGATATTCGGGAAAAATGATTATAGCACCCCATTATTTCGCCATTCTCTGCCAACCGGATGATTATAGTTTGAATATGGTCGGATATGTTGGTGAATGGTTCATCTTAAATGCTCTAAAAGAAGATATTGGCAGCTGTTGGTTGGAAGTAAGAGACAGCAACCAACTAAAGCAAATTTTAAATTTGGATACGTCCAAAAAAGCAGTTGCTCTCATAGCCGTGGGCTATGCAAAAAAAGAAATTCAGGGCGGTAAAATGTACGCGGCATCACAAAGCAATAGCCTTTCCTCTTTAACCGACCTAGGCTATCCAAACATCAACTCTGAGCGCGATCAGGAACCTAAAAGCTATCGAAAATCCATCACCGAATTTGTTTATTTAAAGGAATGGGGCAAGGCACCTGAAATTGAAGAGCTCGAAGCAAGAGGTTTACACGAAGCCCTTTTCTATATGCGACTCGCACCATCATATGGCAATAGACAACCCTGGTATTTTTTACTCAGTCATGACCATATTGATTTGGTTATGGAAGTGCCCGATGATGTCTCTCCACTTATCCAAGGCATAGATGCCGGCATAGCGATGTTCTACTTCGAAGTGGGACTACATGACTCAGGTATAAGAGGCGGCTGGCATTTTAAAGACCTTGAAGCCACCTATGATATTCCACATGGCTTTAAGCTCGTTGGACAGTACCGATTCTAAAAATTAAAACCTAGTATCCTTGGCTTATAAGCCACTTGATACTAGGTTTTTTTCTGGTGTCTTTCTATTTATTGACGACGTTTATCGGCTCGCCAGCCACAAATGCCCTTAAATTGTCAATGGCAATATCGAGTAATCGCTTCCTCGCTTCAAAAGGTGCCCAAGCAATATGGGGTGTAATCATTAGATTTGGGGCTTTTAAAAGGATATTATCTTCTGCTATGGGTTCGGTTGAAACCACATCCACTGCCGCTGCCTTAATTTTCCCCTCAATCAAGGCATTTGCGAGATCTCTTTCATTTATGAGGGGCCCACGCGAAGTATTGATGATGATGACCCCCTCTTTCATCATCGAAATGGCACTCCCATCGATCATGTGCTTGGTATTTTCAAAGAGTGGTACATGAAGGGAGATCACATCCGATTGGCGATAGAGGTCTTCTAAGGCAACATACTTGAAAGAATCTGAAACCAGTTCATAATTGGGTCTTGGTGCATAGGCCACAACCTTCATGCCAAATGCCTGTGCGATTTCAGAAACTCTTTTGCCTATTCTGCCAACCCCGATAATGCCCATTGTCTTTCCTGCAAGTTCAATTAAAGGTGATTTCCAGTAGCAAAAATCCTCACTCTTCGCCCAGTCGCCATTATGGACGGATTCAGAATGAAGTTCCACACGATGGCAAAGTGCCAGCAAGAGTGCAAAAACATATTGTGCAACAGCATCCGTCCCGTAGTTGGGAATATTGCATACTGGAATTTTCAAACCCTTTGCAGCTTCAACGTCAACGACATTGTAACCAGTTGCTAAAACCCCTATGAACTTAATGCTTGGACAAGCCATTAAAATTTCTTGTGTCAAAGGGGTCTTATTTGTAAAAACGACATCACAATCTGATATTCTCTCAATGATTTGTGCACTTTCAGTTCGGTCATATACCGTGAGGGTGCCAAACTGCTTTAACCCTTCCCATGACAAGTCTCCGGGATTTAGAGTATACCCATCTAACACGACTATCTTCATTTTATCTTCCTTTCTAAAATCATGCCGATCTTTAAAATTCTACAAAGCGTATCAATGGCTTCAGTCAACCTCTCGACTTCATCATTTTCGCCCATATCTTTCCCCGTTATGGTCGAAACAATGGCATCGATCCCATGCTTGTAGACCGCTTTGGCATTGTCACCTTCTGTGCCAACCACTGCAATAACCTTTACATTTTTCCCTAGACATCTTTTGGCAATACCAATTGGCGCTTTGCCATACAGGGATTGTGCATCCAATTTGCCCTCACCGGTAACGACCAAGTCCGCCTCCTCAATAAGATGATCAAAGCCAACCACGTCCAATATCGCATCTATCCCTGGCTTAAGTTGTGCCTTTAGGACTGTCACAAGTGCAGCACCTAGTCCTCCTGCTGCACCTGCACCTTCAATCTGATTGACATCATCACCTATTAAGTGATCCAGTAGGGTCTTGTAATGCACCATACCTAATTCCAAGCTTTCAATCATCTTGGCATCTGCCCCTTTTTGCGGCCCATAAACATGAGATGCACCTTTAGGCCCCGTCAGTGGGTTCGTCACGTCACACATGACTTTTATTGGCATATCCAAAAGGGTCTTTGGTATACCTGAAACATCTATTTTAATAATATCCTTTAATATACAACCACCTTGTCTGTCCATAAGGCCATTTTGATCATAGAATTTTGCCCCCAGTGCCATGAGCATTCCCGTACCACCATCGTTGGTCGCACTGCCACCTATGCCAATGATGATTTCACTTATGGGGTGTTTCATAACTTCCATCAATATTTCACCAACCCCATATGTGGAGGTTAACTCAGGGTTATACTCTTCTTTTTTAAGTTTTGTAATGCCAGAAGCCTCTGCCATCTCAACAACACCCAGATGGCCGCAAATGCCATATTTTGCGCTTGTCTTACGGCCAAGAGGATCACATACCTCGCAAGAATAAAGGGTGCCATGTAGTGCATGTACCAATGCATCTACGGTTCCCTCGCCGCCATCTGCAATGGGGACTTCAGTAAATCGGACATCTTCAAAGTGTTTTGAAAAGCCATCTTTTAAGTGCTGAATCACTTCCAATGATGTGAACGTTCCCTTAAATGAATCCGGGACCAATACTATATTCATTTTGACCTCCATGCTCACTGGTTTTCTAAAAGTAATTATTCAAGCTCACAAATAGGTTATCTTTCAAATTGACTTAAGTCAATGCATATTTTGGGTATAAGCATTATACTGGTCCTACAAACTATTTCTTTACGATTAGGAGGTCTATATGAAACCACTTTATAATAGCACGCGTTTACCAGCCATCGTCTCAGGGGTCGCGCTCATCATCATGACACTTGCTGCATTTTTTAGCTATGGCTATGCACACAGCCAGTTATTTGTCTTAAATGATGCCCTGTTGACCTTTTCTAAACTCGAGAATGCACAAGGTCTCTTTGTTTCGGAAATTATTGGATGGCTTATTATTATCCTCACAGACATCATCGTTGCCATAGGCTTCTATTTGTTTTTAAAACCTACAGATGCAAGACTATCTGGTCTTGCAGCCTTCTTCAGGCTGGCATATGTGGGTTTTCTCACATCAGGCCTTGTAAGTCTAATTTCTGCCTCTTTCTCATTGAAAATGCCACCTGGGGCGACTGCCCTTGATACAGCTAACCAAGTATACGCCAACCTTCAATATTTTGAAAATATATGGTCACTTGGGCTTATTGTCTTTGGGCTTCACTTAGTCCTCATTGGTTGGCTTGCTTTAAAGTCGATTTCTGTGCCTAAGGTCATCGGTATTCTCCTTATAATTGCAGGGTTTAGCTATAGCTTGATCCACGTGCTTCACGGCTTTATACCACAGGTGGATCTCTTCACCAATAAACTGGAAGCAATATTGACATTGCCGATGATGATTGGTGAACTCAGCTTTGGCGGCTGGTTACTGATTAAGGGTGGTAAAACCCAATAAAAAACCCGCCCCCAATAAATTAGCTTTTCTAGTGGGGCCCTGACCTTGATAGAATAAAATCTTACCCTTATGGTAAGTCCCAATGGGAATATTCTCAATCATATTGTTGAGGTCCATTTCGCTAAGTGATGAGTACTTTTTCATATAATCGATTAAAATCTGTTTCATCATGTCAACCCTTATCTTTTCCCATCGTAAATGGGGCTAAGATACTCATGTTAAATTTAGCATAAATCAAACTGTCATAATAGTCACCATCGATGAAATAGTGGTCTTTTAATCGCCCCTCAAGGACAAACTTGTTTTTTTCTAGAACCTTTGCAGAACCCATATTGACATGGACAACTCTTGCATAAAGCTTTCTACACATTAAAGTCTCAAAGGCAAAATCAGATATCAGCTTCACAGTCTCTGTACCATAACCCTTACCCCAAGCGGAATCATTGAGAACATAGCCGATTTCAGCGTGATTTGCCTCCTTATCAAAATCAAAGAGCATTGCTGTTCCGATAACCTTCCCCGTTTCAATTTCAAGGATATTGGCATACATATGTGTTCCTTCACCAAGACGCTTGACGAGTTTCTCGACAAACGTCCTTGTTTCATGGATATCCTTCATCAGCTGCCAACCGATGAATTTGGATACCTTCTCATTTGATGCAAATTCGTGAACTGCCTCTAAATCCTCCAATGTGAATGCTTTAAACGCAATGCGTTCTCCTCTTTGTGCCTCTAACACAGCCATTGACATTGTCATTCCCCCATAAAATTTATTTAGTCTCACTAAATTATATCGTTTCTAAAAATATTTTTAAAGTCTTTCATGGACATGGCCTATTTGCAAGGATGCCACACTTCATTATGAGACACTTGTCATATGTATGCGTTTTATTTTGGCATAAAAAAATCTCCAACACTTGAGCTGGAGATCTTTCACTATCTTTTTAAACTATAAAAACATCCTTAACACTGCTGTTGCCAATATCAACATAAAGGCCCCACCAATTCTTGAAGAAATCTGAGCAAATGGCATGAGTTCCATTCTGTCACATGCAGAGAGAACAGCAACATCTCCAGTGCCTCCCATATTGGCCATACATAGTCCACCAGTGATTGCCGCTTCTATTGGATAGAAACCTGTCAACTTTCCAACAAGGCCCGCTCCAATGACCGAACCAACCACTGTAAAGAATACCAGAATAATATAAGTGACTGATAAGGCGTCAATGACTGCGCCTAAATCTGTATAAGCAACCCCTATACCCACCAATAAGGCTGGCGTGAAGTTGGTCATAACGAATTTGAACCACTGAGCTGCACACTCTTCATATTGTTTGGGTATAAGCCCTAATGACTTAACCACTGCCACTGAAATAATCATCAGTGCATAGGAGTGAATTGGTATAAATTTAGCCAATATGCCACCAAGAATGAAGAATGTAGTTGCTAATAAAAGGCCAGTGCCCATTGATTTTAAATTTAATTCAGACGCCTTAACTTCTTCCTTAATTTCACTTTGATTTACCATAAGCTTGCCGTTGCCACTTAAGGTCGTCATCTTTTTACCGAATCTATTGAGTAGACCTGCTACGACAATCGCCATTGCGTTTCCAAGAGCAAGTGCTGGTACCATTTTAGAGAGTACAAGGGCAGGGTCCACAGCTAGTGCATCCCCAAAGATCTGAGATAAAGGTACAGCGCCTGCACCCATACCGCCACCCATGATTGGGAGTGCAACATATAATATAGCCTCTTTAACACCATAGCCCATAAGACCGCCAACGATTCCAGCCAATCCCAAAGCTGCCACAACACCACCTAGAATAACTGGGAAATAGCGAACCGCTGCTCTGAGGAGGAGCTTCTTATCCATCCCCAATATACTACCCGTAATTAATGCTGCAATGTAGAAGCTTAAAAATCCCTCACCCTTGATAAAATTCACCATAATATCATTAGATGCTGATGGAATGATGCCATAAGTCACCAATGCTGCAGATCCGAAAATAACCACAATCGGACCGCCACCTAGATAATCCTTGACAATCGGAGTCTTGTTCCCGATTTCATTTAAAATTGCACCGATAATCATCATGATTGGGAAAGCACCAATCATTCCCTTTGGCAAAACGCCCATATAAGCTGCACCCAATACCACAGCAGAAATTGCACCAAAGAGCACCACTGGAATACCCATAATTTTGTAGCCTTCTTGGCCTGTAAACTGACCCTTTAAAACGACTTCGCCTGTACTCATCTTAATCCCCCTAAATTTAGTTTATTAAATTCTAGCCACACCTGTATCACGTGCAGCTTTAGCGACTGCCTTTGCCACGCCTTCCGCAACTCTTGGATCAAGCGGATTTGGGATGACATATTCACTGGTCAATGCTTCTGGTTCAACGATGTTTGCTATGGCCATTGCTGCTGCAATTTTCATTTCTTCATTGATATCACTTGCCCTAACATCAAGTGCCCCTCTGAAGATACCTGGAAATGCAAGCACATTGTTGACTTGGTTTGCAAAGTCAGATCTTCCTGAGCCAACCACCGCAGCCCCACCTGCTTTTGCCAGGTCAGGCATAATCTCAGGAATTGGATTCGCCATAGCGAAAACGATTGAGCCCGAATTCATTGCAGAAATCATTTCCTTTGTCACGACATTTGGCGCTGAAACCCCAATAAATACATCCGCACCCTTTAAGGCATCTGCGAGATTGCCTTTTTGATTGTCTTTATTTGTCATTTGTGCAAGGCTCTCCTTGAGGGCATCATTGGTTGGATCTTGTCTGTGGAGGATACCTTCTTTGCCGCAAACGAGAATGTCCCCTGCCCCCATGTTGATGATCATCTTAGTGATTGCAGAGCCAGCAGCACCAGGGCCATTAACAACGACCTTTACGTCTTTCCACGCTTTGCCAACCACTTTAAGTGCATTGATAAGACCCGCAACCACAACAATTGCCGTCCCGTGTTGGTCATCGTGGAAAACTGGAATATCAAGTTCTTCTTTTAATCTTCTCTCGATTTCGATACATCTTGGCGCCGAAATATCCTCAAGATTAATACCGCCAAAGGTTGGTGCAATATTTTTGACTAATGCCACGATTTCATCAACTTCTTTTGTATCAATACACATTGGAAATGCATCGACATCTGCAAAGTTTTTAAAGAGAACTGCCTTACCCTCCATTACTGGAAGCGCTGCCTCCGGTCCAATATCACCGAGACCTAAAACCGCTGTACCATCTGAAACTATTGCGACCAAGTTGCCCTTGGAAGTGTATTTATAAACATCTTCCTTCACATCTGCAATTTTTCTGCAAGGTTCTGCAACCCCAGGTGTATAGGCAATACTTAAATCATGCTTATCCCTGAGTTCAACTTTTGATACCACAGAAATTTTACCTTGCTTCGCTTCGTGTAGTTCAAGTGCCAATTTTGAATAATCCATCCCAAACCTCTCATCCTTTAGATTTGTTTCTTATATTTGTAGTCTACAAGATATCTTGGCCCCCGTCTGTTTATGTAAATATCGCAAGTGTTTTTTAAATAAAAAAAACTCTGACAATAAAATGTCAAAGTTTGAGGGGCTTTCCTTATTAGTACTGAAATGATTACTTATATGGTCCTATTTCTTGTTGGCTTTATACTTAAAAGAAGGACGGCCCCTTGTGCCATAGTTCATCTGTATTTCAACCTCTTCCAGCTTTGCCAAGTAATCGAGATATCTTCTAATCGTCACCTTTGAAACATCCATGCCCTCTGCGATGGTTTCAATGTCCACAAACTGATGGGCCCGTTCTTGGACTGCTTTACGTACGCGGTCAAGTGTTTTGGTATGAAGCCCTTTTGGAAGTTCAGCATCTTGAATTTGATCATCTCTCAAGAGCATCCTATCGATTAGATTCTGCTCTATTACCTCACTTGAATCCAGCATTTCAACCCTAGTCTTGTAATGGAGGAGGGCTTTCTTTAGGCGTTCAAACTCAAAGGGTTTTACCAGATAGTCAAATACACCGAATTTCAAGGCTCGCTCAACCTGACCGACGTCCTTTGAGGCTGTCACAAGTATTAAATCTGAATTAATGGATGCCTTTCGCATTTCTTCAATCAAGGACAAGCCATCCATCTTGGGCATGTAGATGTCTAGAATTGTAAGGTCTACCGCTTCTTTTTTCAGTATTTCAAGTGCTTTCATGCCATCACCAGCAATGCCGACTACACGAAAGCCTTCTGTGTTTTCTATAAATTTCTTATGAATTTCTGCCAACATTGGATCGTCTTCTACCACAAGCACTTTTATCATCTAGAGCTCCTCCTTGGGAATCGTCACTGTGAATGTACTGCCCTCAGTTAAAGTTGATTCCACTTCAATATTGCCACCAAGTCTTTTGACTGTTCCGTTTACGATATCGAGGCCAATGCCATTGCTGCCAGCCTTCGTTGTGAAGCCACGATTGAATATTTTCTTGAGCGCGTCGCCGTGAATACCCACACCATTATCGCTCACCTGAATAGTCACTTCCGGACCGATGTCATTCAAATAAACTTCTATGTTGCCATTGCCACTATCCTTACGCTTTATGGCGTCTATGGCGTTTTCAATGAGATTGCCCAAAATGATAATCAAAGCCTGGTAACTCATGCCATAATCAAGTGCCTTTAACGTGCTGTCTTCCGATAAATTCAAATCTATATTTTCTTCCTTTGCGCGATTTAGCTTGCCAATGAGCAAAGCACCCAGCATGGGATTGTCGATTTTTTCAAAAACCATTTCTTTAATAGACTCCTGGGAATGCTTTAAATCTAAAATATAGGATTTCGTAAGGCTGTCATCGCCGATTTCAATAAGGCCAATAATGACA
>NZ_JBVBZF010000091.1:0-12179 GCF_057447755.1 Fusibacter sp.
AGCGCAAGCGACGTTAGCATTTTGTCTATTTTATAGTTGGGTTCGGCAATTTCTTCAATAAAAAGGATTTTCCCCTTTGTATTGACCTCAAAGGGTGAGCCCAATGTAGCCGTTAACAAGGAGAGGTTTCCTCCGATTAACTCACCACTACATTTCCCTGGATAAAGGGTTTCAAAGTCTTCACCCACAGGATTTTTCAGGATGCCTTTAAAGCCGTCAGACATAATATTGGTGATAAAGCTCTCCATGGTATAGTCGTCGTGATAGTAGGGATGATTAACGTCTGTAAAGACATCGGATGATGCCATGGGACCATGGAACGTTGCCAAATCACACTTTTGATTGAACACCACGTGGAGTGCTGTAATGTCGCTGAAACCTATGAAGACTTTTGGATGCTTTGAGATTTGATCGTAATTAAGCAAATTAAGTAACCTTGTGGAACCGGACCCGCCCTTTAAACAAATAATGCCCTTGATAGATGGATCTGTAAAAGCTTCGTTGATATCATTTGCTCTAAGCTGATCTGTGCCTGAAAGGTGTCCGTGATAGGCATAACACGAGGGAAACATCACTGGATTTAAACCAAGAGATATCATAGCTTTTTCAGCACGGTCTACACGCGCTTTGCTGGTCGGTGTGGAAGGGCATAGAATAGCAACTTTATCGCCCTTTTTCAATGGTTTTGGAAATTTCATACTACCTCCTAGATATATGCGAAAATTATTTTATGTAATGATATAACGCAAAATTAGTGCCAATCTCCAGTTTTGTTATGTTATAATTTTTAATACGAGAGGGAATGGCAACTACATAAATTATATCAAATCAGAGCCAGTTGTCATATAAGGAGCGCATATGGATACTTCTAAATTATTAGATGAAATAGATGAGGGATTTATCTACATTGATCGAGAAGGCACTGTAAAAGCTTACAATCAAGTGGCAAAGGAAATCACAGGTGTGGTTTTTACAAGAACCAGTCTGCATCCTGCGGGTAGGATTGAAAAGGGTGACTTAGTGGTCATCGCCAATAATAGGATGGGCTACGATGATGGCAATATCAGCGTTGAAGACCTCGACGTATTGAATTTGCCATATAACGATTTGAAACCAGGAGATGCCTTTATCGCTGTAGGGATCTATGGCGATACGAGTCAAAAGGGCATTATCAAGAACTGGCGAAACAAGGCCATTAATCGAAAATTAAAATATTCAGGTGCCTTTGCAGGTCGATTTATTGAAGTCATCATAGATATCGTTGAAAAGAACATTGAAATTGCAATCGATGGCATCCCTTACATCATGCACTATACCCATGCAATTGGCCATGTGGTGGTCATGGATGGTAAGACGGGGCTTTTGAAATTTCACCAAGCTAGGGGTTACAGTATACGCAAGGAGACGCTGAGGGATTTGCTTGAACAGAAACCCTTTAGAGCAAAAGTGCCAAATGAGGAATCCTATGAAGTCATCAACAAACGCATTGGTGATATTTTTGAGTATAATGAACTCTTGAGTAAAATATATGATAGCTTAAATGGAAAGGCCACCTATTTTGAAAAGACCTTTTATCAGATTAACAAAAGGCCTACCCTATGTACCCTTCAGCCGATTGGCAAACCAGAAGCACCAGAGGGTGTGGTCCTTAAAATCGTAGATGTTTCAAACTTGGAAGCACTTATGATGAAACGGAATGAAATCCTCATGAAGATGGAAATGGCCAATGAGTCCTTGCTTACAGAAGCCACAGATGGCCTTCATCAGATGTTTGAAAAAATCATTGGTTCAAGCCAGCCCATGCAACAAGTGATGCATTTGGCTTATAAGGCTTCAAAATCCAGATCGACAATCCTGATTACCGGAGAAAGTGGCACAGGAAAATCACTCATCGCCAAGGAAATCCACCGTTTGCAAGGGGGACAGTCAAAAGCCTTCATCAGTGTGAACTGCACTGCAATTCCGTCAACCTTATTTGAAAGTGAGCTCTTTGGATATGAAAAAGGTGCATTTACAGGGGCTGAACGTTCAGGAAAGAAAGGGTTTTTTGAACTTGCCTCAGGTGGCACTATATTTTTGGATGAAATTGGTGAACTGCCACTAGATGTACAAGGCAAACTGCTACATGTATTACAACACAAGAGCTTTTACAAGGTGGGAGCGCTTCAGCCGACGCATGTAAATGTCCGGGTGATTGCAGCAACGAACGTGAATTTGGAGGAAGCCATAAAAGAAAAGCGATTCCGCGAGGATTTATACTATCGCATCAATGTGTTTCCGATTGAAATGCCGCCGCTCCGTGATCGAAAGTCGGACCTTTACCCTTTGATTCGCAATATTATGGAAAAACTTTCTGAAGAGATTGAAATTCCTAAAAAGGATTTTTCAGGTGAAGCACTGGATAAAATGGTGTCTTATCACTGGCCAGGCAATGTAAGAGAGCTTGAAAATGTCATTGAGCGTGCCATGAATATTTCAGATTCAGAAATTATAGAATCTGAATACATTACCATAAATGTAAAATCAGAGCCTAAAGTCATCAATATGAAGGATCAACTTCAGGAAATGGAAAAGCAAATGATTTTAGAAGCACTGGAGAAAAATAGTTTTAAGCATAAGGAAACTTATGAAATGCTTGGTCTTTCAAGATCGGTATACTATGAAAAATTGAAAAAATATGACATATCTAAATCCTGATAATTGGACCTTAAAATCCTATTCTCAGGATTTTATTGTGTCTGCAAGGAAGTTTGATTTTAAGGCCACCCTAGGGCGGTGTTTATTTTTATTGCTGACCATTGCAAAGAAAGAGGCAATTTGACGGAACTCTCAATTGCTTGAGCCTTAAGTTAAAGGATTAGACCACTATTTTTTAGACAATTCAGACATTTGGCATGAGGCTTGCAGTAGTATAGTCAGAGGTTTTAAATTATTCAAATCAAGAAAATGAAAAAGGGGGACTATCAAATGAAAAAAGTCATATCGCTTATGCTTGTGATCATGCTCGTTATTTCTGGTTGTGGCACAAAACAGCCTGAAACACCAGCAGCGACACAGCCGGCAGAAAATACGACTTCAAGTGGAACAGAAACTGTCGTCGCAACTGAAACTGCAAAGTATGATGAAGTACAAGAATATAAAGCAGTTTATTCCGGCGAAGTAACCACTTTAAATTATTTAACCACAAACTCTACAAGTGAGTTTGGTATCGCAGCAAATTTCATCGACACTTTAATTGAATATGATCAATACGGTGTTGTTAAGCCATCACTTGCAACAGAGTGGTCAGTATCTGATGATGGTCTCGTTTGGACCTTTAAAATCAGAGAAGGCGTTAAATGGTATGATTATGAAGGTAAAGAAGTGGCAGATGTCACAGCACAGGATTTTGTGGATTCACTTGAATACATCTTGAATCCTGCTAACGAGTCAAAAACGGCTCAAATCGCATATGATGTTATTGCAAACGCTCAAGATTTTTATGATGGTAAAATCACAGATTTCAGTAAGGTTGGCGTAAAGGCAGTTGACACCTACACCTTAGAGTATAGGTTATCAAAACCAACACCATATTTCTTGTCTATGTTGACTTATGTATGTTTCTTCCCGGTTAACGGACCATTCCTCGAAGAAGCCGGAGATCGTTTTGGAACAGACAATGCAAAACTTTTATACAATGGTGCTTATATCCTTTCTACATTTGAACCTCAGACAAAACGCGTTCTTACGAAAAATGATAACTACTGGGATAAAGAAAATGTACACATTGAAAAATTGACTTTCAAATACAACAAGGAAGCGGATTCCCTAGGTACAGAACTCTACCTCAGAGGCGAAACGTCAATGGTTGAAATTCCATCTTCATCAATTGATGAGTGGATGAATGACGCAAGTAAAAAAGACTTGTTTAGACCTGCGACTACAAGCTTCTACACTTATTTCTTTGCAATCAACTTCGATCCAACCTTCGATGCAGCTTTTGATCCTGATAACTGGAAAGCAGCTGTGAACAACACAAGCTTCAGAAAGGCATTGTTCCACGCACTTGACAGAAGAGCGGCAATGTTGACATCAGAGCCTTATGATCCTGAAAAGAGACTCTCTAGTACGATTACACCTAAAAACTTTACGTCTGTGGATGGCAAGGATTTCGTCATGATTTCAGATCTTGCAGGTTTTGTGGATAAAGATTCTTTTAACAAGGATGAAGCTTTAAAATTCAAAGCACAAGCAATGAAAGAGCTTGAAGGTAAGGCAACTTTCCCTGTAAAACTCTACATGCCATATAATTCTGGTTCCTCTGACGCAACAAACAGAGCCCAAGTTATACAGCAACAAATCCAAGGTGTCTTAGGTGATGACTTCATCGAAGTTTACTTATCACCATATCCACCAACAGGATTCCTAAACGCTACAAGAAGAGCGGGTAATTATTCGTTAATGGAAGTAAACTGGGGACCTGACTATGCAGATCCTGAGACCTACACAGATCCATTTGCAAGAGATTCAAACTACAACTTCCCAGAGTACTGTACTGAAACAGATGCAGACGGCAACAACTTATATGAAGTTTATGAAGCCCTTGTCAATGCAGCAAAAGCAGAGCGCGTTGACATAGCAAAACGTTATGAATTGTTTGCTAAGGCAGAAGCTTATTTAATCGATAAGGCATTTGTAGTCCCTTACGCACTTGGTGGCGGCGGTTACATCTCTTCAAGACTTGACCCGTTTGAAGCGATGTACTCCCCATTTGGTGTATCTTCTGAGAGATACAAGCTACAGCATATATTGGCTAAACCGATGAACAGCGCAGAATATAACGAAAATCTAATCAAATGGCAGACAGAACGAGAAGAAGCACTTAAAAAAGTTCAATAAACCCATTTAAATCGGCAAGGCATTAAGGGGTGCAGTCCTAGAGGAAAACCTCTAAGAGGCACCCCTTTCATAATCTAAAAGAGGAGGAAATCATGCTTAAGTATATCGTTAAGCGGATCTTCAGATCGTTTATTACACTTTTTATCGTCACAACCATTGTCTTTATGCTTATGAGACTTATGCCTGAAGAAGGATATTTTGGAGATGGCTATGATAAGCTAGATGAAGCCCAAAGAGAAGCAATTATGACAGGGATGGGTCTTAGAGATCCAATGCACATTCAATTGTTCAATTTTTATAAAGGCCTTATGAAGGGAGACTTAGGAACTTCCATTACTTACAGAGCAAAGGTTCCTGTTACAGAGATTCTGGCAAAAAAAATACCCTACTCTTTATGGCTTGGACTTAGTTCAATCATGTTTGCCATTATTTTAGGGCTTTGGATGGGCATTAGCATGGCCCATCATAAGGACCGGCTCATAGACGGGGCAGGTACCTTCTATATCGTCATCATCAGGGCGGTTCCCTCGGCGGTTTATTATCTCTTCCTCCAGCTCTATCTCACCTCTTGGCTTAAACTCCCAATCTTATTCGATGTAGATGATAAGGCAAGCTTTTTTCTGCCTCTATTGTCCATGTCGCTTGTGAGCTTGGCAGGCTACGCCATGTGGATGAGACGCTATATGGTGGATGAACTCAATAAGGATTACATTAGATTGGCAAGGGCAAAGGGCTTAAAAAGCAAGGAAATTATGTTTAAGCACGTCATGAGAAATGCCTTTGTACCAATGGCTCAATATTTACCGACATCCATTTTATTTGCCATAAGTGGTTCACTATATATTGAATCACTCTACTCAATTCCTGGCATTGGCAGTTTACTTGTGGAATCTATCCAGCGTCAAGACAATCCACTCGTTCAAGCCCTTGTATTGATTTATGCGGCAATTAGCATCTTTGGCCTTTTAATGGGTGATGTGCTCATGGCCTTCTTTGATCCAAGAATTAAGTTTGAAGCACAGGGAGGTGGCAGATGATGAATCAGAGAATGAAGCACATGGCAGACAATATAGACCAGACCCTGTTCACCTTTGCCGACTATGATCAGTCTGCCAGTGAAGAAATCGGTTATTCGAACTATTCTTATTGGCAGTCAACCATTCAGGTTTTCTTTAAGAACAAGGTGGCGGTTTTTCTACTCATCATGATCGTGGCACTGCTTGCCTTTACTTTTATACAACCTCTCTTGCCCAACCAGAAGCTCCCGACCAAAATCTATAATGACCCAGTTACCAACATGCAATATCGAAATGTAGCACCTAATGGCGAGTTTTGGTTTGGAACCAATTCAATTGGTCAAGACCTTTGGTCCAGAATCTGGAGCGGCACCAGAACCTCATTAATCATAGGTTTTATGGTGGGTCTCTTTGAGGTAATCGTCGGCATTATTATTGGCGCAGTATGGGGCTATATGCGAAAGTTGGACCGAGTTATTACTGAAATCTACAATGTTTGGAACAATATACCGACCACCATTGTCCTGATATTGCTCACCTATATCATGCGGCCGGGCATTTTTACCTTGATCTTCGCCATGAGTATCACCAGCTGGTTGGGTATGACCTTGCTGGTTAGAAACCTGATTGTTATTCTGAGAGATCGGGAATACAATCTGGCGTCTAGATGTCTTGGTACGCCAATCAACAGAATTATTTCCAAAAATTTGGTCCCTTATTTGGTATCGGTCATTATGCTCAGGATGGCACTGGCAATTCCTACAGCAATTGGACTTGAAGTCTTTTTGACTTATATTGGTTTAGGCTTACCCGTGGATATCCCTTCGCTGGGCAATCTTGTAAATGAAGGTAGACTCCTCATGATGAGTGAATCCTTGAGATATCAATTATTCTTCCCTGCAATTGTCATTTCCTTAATCACCATTGCATTTTACGTTATGGGTAATGCATTTGCAGATGCTGCAGATCCAAGAAATCATGTTTAGGAGGGCCTTATGAGTCAAAGCATAAATCAAATACAAAATTCAAACCATGAAACGCCTATTCTGACCATAGAGGACCTGGTCGTTAAATTTAATTTGAGAGGACGATCCCTTACGGCAATTCGAGAGGCTTCCTTATCGCTATATCGTGGCGAGAGCCTTGCCATCGTAGGTGAATCAGGCTCTGGAAAGTCCGTTTTTACCAAGACCTTCATGGGCCTTTTAGACGCAAATGGGTGGGTTGATTCAGGATCGATCAAATACAAGGATTACGATTTGGCGACTTTTAAAACAGAAAAAGATTGGCTAAAAATCAGAGGTAAGGAAATTGCTATGGTCTTTCAAGATCCTATGACGAGTTTAAATCCTCTTAAGACCATTGGTAAACAAGTCAGAGAGGCTGTTGTGAAACATCAAGGTCTTAGGGGCAGCGAGGCGACAAATGCCGTTTATGAAATTCTGGCAAATGTCGGGATTGATGAACCTGAAAGACGATATAAACAGTATCCCTTTGAGTTTTCAGGTGGCATGCGTCAACGTGTGGTCATTGCCATTGCAGTAGCTTGTAATCCTGAAATCCTCATTTGTGATGAGCCCACTACAGCCCTAGATGTGACCATTCAGGCTCAGATTATGGAACTTATTGGCGAGCTTCAAAAGAAGTATCAACTCACTGTAATTTACATCACACATGACCTTGGAGTAGTGGCACATGTGGCAGATCGAGTCGCTGTTATGTATGCCGGTGATATCGTTGAAATTGGCCTGTCAGAAGAAATTTTTTATGACCCACGACATCCATATACCTCAGCCTTGCTTGCCTCTTTACCACAACTAGGGATTAAAGGTGAACCCCTTTATGCAATCAAGGGTACACCACCAAATCTCTTTAAAAAGGTGGAGGGGGATGCCTTTGCCTTCAGAAACGAAAAGGCCCTCAAGATTGATTTTGTAGAGAGACCGCCTTACTTTAAAATTTCTGACACCCACTATGCAAAGACATGGCTTTTGGATGAGAGAGCACCTAAGGTGGAACGACCAAAGATTATAGAACTCCTGAATGAAAGGAGAAGTCAATGAAGCGAGAAAAGCTACTTGAAATAAAGGATTTAACCGTTGCCTTTGGCAAGCGAAAAAATAGATTTGTGGCCGTAAATGGTGTGAACTTTGACATTTACAAGGGTGAGACTTTCGGCCTTGTTGGCGAATCGGGTTCAGGTAAGACGACCATTGGCCGTGCCATTATGCGGATTAATGAAACCGATTCAGGCGAAATTTTATTTAATGGGCAAAAAATAAATGGTAAGATTGATAAAAAACTGGATAAAGAGGTTATCAAAAATATTCAGATGATCTTTCAAGATCCTATGGCTTCTTTAAATGAACGTGCAAAGGTGGATTACATCGTGTCAGAAGGGCTTTACAATACCAAGCTCTTTGATGATGAGGCCGATCGAAAGCGAAAAGTCGAAAAGGCACTGCTCAGTGTAGGGCTTCTACCAGAATTCGCAAGCCGATTTCCCCATGAATTTTCAGGAGGACAACGCCAGCGGATTGGAATTGCAAGAACCCTGGTCATGAAACCTGAGCTTATTATTGCAGATGAGCCGATTTCAGCCCTTGATGTGTCCATTAGGGCCCAGGTTATTAACCTCATGAATGACCTGAAAAAAACACTTGGATTAACCTATTTGTTTATTGCACATGACTTGTCCGTGGTCCGCTTTATCACCGACCGAGTTGCAGTTATTCACAAGGGTAGAATTGTAGAGCTGGCAGAGACAGAAGAACTCTATCAAAATCCGATTCATCCCTATACGAAAGGCCTTCTCTCAGCAATTCCAATGCCGGATCCCAAAACCGAAAAAAATAGAAAAATTGAGAAATACGATCGAGATATCCACAACTATGAAGTGGATCCACCCAAGTGGGTGGAAATTAGACCGGACCATTGGGTTTTGGCGAATGAGGAGGAAATGACACTTTATAGAGCAGCCTTGGCTTGACCTATTCTAAGGCAGAGATGAGGAGAGTTTAAATGGAGAAAAATCTATTAGTGGGAAATTTATCAAAGGGAACCTATGAGCATTTAATATTTGCTGAAGACCATTTGGAATTGTCGGATCAATCCAACCATGGCATCTTTGAATCTGATGTTCTTGAGGTTAAACCATTTACCAATCTGGTGATGTCGTGGTCTTCCAAAACCCATGACAATACTTCTGTAGAAATCTGGGTGAAGATCAGAACGGAGGGAAAATGGTCTTCGTGGTTTAGTTATGGCAAATGGAGTGACAAGGGCAATAACACTGGCAGTTTCAATGGACAAAAAGACATCCTTGCAACACTTGATGTGGATTTGCTTTTGGTTAACCGTGGTCATGCAGATGCGGTCTGTGTCCGTGTTGAATTGTTTAGAAAAGACCATGGAACACCTTCGCCAATTTTCGAAAATTATTTTATTGCCTTTAAACCAGTTGAAGCCAGTGAAAAGCGTCCATATGTGGACCAAACTGTGGATATCCACCTAAAAGTTCAACCTTATTCACAGCTTGATATACCCGAGATTGGAAACAAAATCTGTAGTCCGACATGTGTAACCATGGTCATGGCATACTACGGGCTTGAAAAACAAATCACAGACACTGCTAAAGGGGTTATTGACAATGGTACTGGCATATACGGCAATTGGTCCTATAATGTGGCTTATGCCAATGAAAGAGGACTAAGAGCCCATGTGGAACGCCTAGAATCCCTATTTGAAATTGAAGGCTATCTCAAAGAAGGCATCCCTTTGATTGCTTCTATAAAGGTAAAAGAGCTTGAAGCCCTACACGGGGTCTATCAAACCTATCCAAGCGGACACCTAGTGGTGATTACAGGCCTCTTCTTTAAGGAGGGTCAATACTATTTTAGGGTTAACGACCCGGCGGCAAATACGTCGGATAAAGTACCAAGAGAGTATTTGGTGAGCGAATTCTTTAATGTTTGGAATGGCATTGTTTATGTTATTAGGGACAAAGTGTCATAGGTTTGATTAAAACAGAGAAGGCTTAAAGAATGGTAAGCATGAGAAATGAGGCTGAAATGTCACATCATTTAGAATATTTAAGGTTAAAATGTCCTGATCATATTGAACAGCTGGTGCATATGGGGGCATTTGATGCAGCGAGAGCTGCTATTAAAAGGCATTTGTCTTATAAATGTCCTCCCTTGCTAAGGCAGAGGCTTGAGCATGAGCTTTTGAACATGACACTTTTAGAAAGGGATTTTATCTATACAAAGGCATCCTTGTTTGATGCCCTTTCCCCCTTGATTTCAAATCTTGAGGTGCATGAAATTGATGTGCTTGAGGAAGAGGGTGACTTGCTTTGGCATATGGTCAATGGGGAGAAAAAATACCACAAACGCGCGGTTAAAACGGTGATCAAAGAAAAGTGCACCTTGGAAGAAAGAAAAAAAATTGCCCTCTATGCCCCGGCTGAGTTCTATTTAAATGAATATAAAGCCATTGATGAGGCCATAGAAAAGATGAAAACACAGGGGGAGATGACTGTAGAAATATCCCTTGAAGCGCGTCTAAATCTAAAAAACCATGTGATAAAGGATAGGGATGAAAACGTCAGAAGATTTTATTTACCGCTTGCTAGGAAATCGCATTTTACCAAGCGTGTTGCACTTTTAGAAGTATCAGATGCAAACGCAAAGATATCAGATGAAAAATCATCTCAAAGGGTGGCCTATCTTGAGTCAGACCCTAAGACGGATACCTTTAAAATAAAATATCAGTTCTTAAATCACATGGTTTATAGGCCCCTTTATGAAGTCGCTGAGGCACTTGAGAAAAAATCTGGTTTTTTAAATACGGAAAAGGATACAGAATCGTCCTCAGATGACATTCTTGAGCCTAAAAATCTATATGAGAAACTGGATGAGGGCTCAAAAGAGGTTTATTTGGCGGAAAAAAGTCCCCATATTTTATTTACACCTCTACTTGTAAATCTAGTGCATGAAATTATTGGTGATGAAACTGAACCTCTACTTAAGGCAAAGCGCATTTACGACTTTGTTACCCAAAACATTCATTATCGGTTTATGGGCTCCTATAGAATGTTGACCAATATCCCTGAGTATGGTGCTCTGAATTTTAGAGGTGACTGCGGGGTACAAGCCCTCTTGATGATTACTTTGCTTCGAATTGCAGGCATCCCTGCAGCATTTTCATCGGGGCTTATGGCAACTCATGGTGGTGGTACGGGCATGCACGATTGGTGTGCCTTTTATGTAGCACCATATGGTTGGTGTTTTTCAGATCCCTCCTACGGCGAAAGTGCTTTTAGAAGGGGCAATTTTGATAAATGGCATTTTTATTTTGGCAACTTGGACCCATTCAGAATGATGAGTAACTTTGATTTTCAAGAGCCCTTTGAGTTTGAAAAGTCTTTTCCGAGAGATGATCCTTATGACAACCAAGTGGGTGAGGCAGAAACCAATTTAAGAGGACTTTATTCTGATGACTACGATAATGACGTGAATTTGGTTATGATAAGAGAGGTTTACAATGAGAGTTTTTGATGCGCATGAAGATATTTGGACACACATCGCCCAAAAAAGATTGGCTGGTGAAAGGGATGTTTTTAGAAAATATCATCTGAACAATCACAAGATTGGTCAAGTAAGAGGTGGCATTTTTGTGATTTGGATTGATCCCCCCTTTACAGAGGCCCCTATGGCGAGACTTGAGACCATCGTCAGAGAAATGAAAAATGAACTCGTGGAGTGTGGGGACATTCTTCAAATTGTAAAGTCCTATGAGGATTATGAAAAGGCCCTTGAAAAAGGTCTAATAGGTGGCCTAATTGGTCTTGAAGGATTGAGTTATATTACAGATTCTTTAAAGCCCTTGGAAGATTTGTATGAGATCGGTGCAAGGCATGCTTCCTTGACTTGGAATGAGGAAAACGCATTGGCAACAGGTGTTAGAGGAAATTCTGATCGTGGTCTGACATCTCTTGGGAGGGCTGCAGTAAAGAAGATGGAAACGCTTAAGATGATTGTAGATGTTTCGCATGCAAATGAACGAACCTTTTGGGACATAGCAGGCATATGTACGAGACCTATTATTGCATCCCATTCAAATGCAAGGGCCATGTGGGATCACCCGAGAAATCTTACTGACGCTCAACTGAAGGCAATTATGGAAACTGGGGGTGTCGTGGGCATAAATAGTTATCCAGCCTTTGTGGGTAAAGGCAGAAACCTAGAAGATCTAGTCAACCAAGTGGATTATTTGGTGGCGAAG
>NZ_JBVBZF010000092.1:0-12049 GCF_057447755.1 Fusibacter sp.
CACAATTTGTGGGGGTTTTGTTTTAAAAGAAGTATTTGAACATTTCATCAATATGTTGCATGCCAATGATTGTGAAACCCTCTGGCCTTTGAATGCCTTCTAAATTACTCTTGGGAATAATGGCTTTTTTGAAGCCCATTTTTGCAGCTTCGTTTACGCGCTGCTGTACCTGATTGACATTTCTAATCTCACCTGTTAGTCCAACTTCTCCAAAGATCACCATATCACTGGGAATGCAAATTTCTCTGAAGCTGGATGCAATTGCCATGACAACTGCAAGATCTGCAGCCGGTTCGTCAATAGACATCCCACCTACGACATTCAAGTAAATATCTTGATTATAGAGTGTCATACCCACCTTTTTTTCAAGAACGGCAGTGAGCAATACCAACTTGTTGTAATCTATGCCGATAGCCATCCGTCTAGGCATATTAAAATTGGTTTGTGATGCGAGACACTGGATCTCAACTAAAACGGTTCTCGTCCCCTCTAGGGTCGGAATTATGACAGAACCTGCTTCCTTCTTTGATGAATTGGTCAAGAATATCTTTGAAGGATTGTCAACTTCAATAAGGCCCATATTGGTCATTTCAAATATACCAATTTCATTGGTTGAACCAAATCGATTCTTCACCGCCCTTAAAATTCTAAAGATACTTTGTCTTTCACCTTCAAAATAGAGAACAGTATCCACCATATGCTCAAGGATTTTAGGTCCAGCAATAGCCCCTTGCTTTGTGACATGGCCCACAATAAAGGTGGTTACACCAAATTTTTTGGCAATGTTCATAAACTGATTGGTTGCTTCTCTTACTTGACTTACCGTTCCAGGTGCACTGGATATTTCTGGATTGAACACAGTTTGAATAGAATCCACAATCAAAACATGAGGCTTAAGCTGTTCTACGTGATACTTGATGCGTTCAATGTTATTTTCTGCGACGATGTAAAGTTCTTCATTGGCCATTGATAGGCGTTCTGCCCTAAGCTTGGTCTGCTTAATAGACTCCTCACCAGATACATAGAGTACGATTTTTTGGTCCACAGATAAATTATTGGCCACTTGAAGCAAAAGTGTCGACTTCCCTATCCCTGGATCACCGCCAACTAAAACCAATGAGCCATTAACAAGGCCACCCCCCAAGACGATATCCAGTTCTCTCATTCGAGTAGAGACGCGTTTTTCGTGATCATAAGCAATGTCCTTTAGCTTTTGTGGAAAGGCTTCACTGTTTATATTAAGACTGGCTGATTTGGCCGCTTTTACTTCAATATCTTCAACAAAACTGTTCCATTCACCACACTCTATGCACTTGCCAAGCCATTTGGGTGATACGTATCCACAGTTTTGACATATAAATTTTGTTTTTGCCTTAGACATTTATCCTCCTCTAGTTCGCCTTAAATACCAATTTTGAATCCTCTAAATGGATTTCGATTTTCGTCAATCGCGTTTCAACATTAAGCATTAAATCCGCAATTTCATCTTTCACCATGCGATCCACTGCACGTTTAATGGGCCTTGCACCATAGGTTTCATCAAAATTCGTCTCTGCAATGTAATTGAGTACAGGCTGATTAAAATCAATCTCTACGCCCTGCGCTTTCATCAACTGTTTAAAGACCATCAATTCCTTTTCCACAATTTTCTCAATTTCAGGAATTTGAAGACTATTAAAGACGATTATTTCATCAATTCGATTGATAAACTCGGGCTTGAAATACTTTTTGGCAGCTTGTCTTATACGTTCAGCTGCAATGGATTTTGAAGTGTTTTGTCCAAAGCCAACCGTTTTTACTGACAGTTCATCCACGCCAAGATTGGAAGTCAAAATCAAGAGGGTATTCTTAAAATCAACCTGCTTGCCACGGCCGTCTTTGATCTGTCCCTCATCCATAATGGACAAGAGAATATTTAAGACTTCTAAATTTGCCTTTTCGACCTCATCGAAGACGATAACACTATAGGGCATCTTCTTGACTGCGTTTGTCAGCAAGCCACCCTCTTTATTGCCTTCATATCCTGGCGGCGAGCCGATGAGTTTAGACACCGAATGCTTTTCCATGTATTCTGACATGTCGAGTTTTATCAAATTATTGACATCACCATAGAAAACATCTGCAATGGCCTTAGATAATTCAGTCTTACCAACACCTGTCGGACCAACAAATAAAAAGGTGCCCACAGGTTTTTTCTCATCTTTGATGCCAAGTCTTGATCTTTTAAGGGCATTTGAAACTGTCAAAATGGCTTGTTCCTGTCCTAGCACTTTTTCTCCAAGTAAAGCATCCAATTGTCTGAGCTTCTCTCGCTCGTGTGTCTGAAGCTTAGTAACCGGAATATTGGTCCACTCCGAAATAGCCTGTTCAACATCTTCCACTGATATAGTCAATTTTCTTGATTGCATCAAGTGTTTTGCATTTTCATTTTTCTCTATATGTGACAAAATTCTTTTTTCTTCAGTTTGAAGCTTTGAGGCATTTTCAAAATCCATGTCCAGAATAGCTTCTTCCTTGTGCTCTTTAAGCAATTGTAAACGATATCTCAGTTCATCCAATATCTCAATCGTCTTCAAATTTTCAATTCTTTTCTTTGAGCACGCCTCATCTATAATATCGATTGCCTTATCAGGTAACCTACGATCTGTAATATAACGCTGCGAGAGTCTGATGGCTGCATTTATGGCTTCGTCTGCTATGATGACGTCATGGTGCTTCTCGTATTGATGCTTTGTAAACTGAAGGATTGTAAAAGCCTCATCCACTGTTGGTTCTTCGATTTTTAAGGGTATGAGCCTTCTCATCATCGCCTCATCCACTTCAATGTACTTTTGAAAATCACTATAGGTGGTCGCCCCAATTAACTGAATTTCGCCAGTGGTTAGTAAGGGCTTTAGCATGCTGATGGCATCCATTGACTTCTCGCCAGTAGCACCTACTCCTATCAGATTATGAAGCTCATCAAAAAAGGCAATGTATTTGTCATTATCTTTTAATGCGCCGATCAGCTCGTTAAAGCGCTCCTCAAATTGCCCCCTATACATGGTGCCAGAGACCAACTGACTGATATTGATTAAAATAATCTCTTTGTCCTTAAGACCATCAGGCACTTTACCAGATGCAATTCGATTGGCCAATCCATGAACCAAAGCGGTTTTTCCGACTCCGGGTTCGCCAACAATACAGGGGTTATTTTTAGATTTACGACTTAGAATCTGAATCAATCGATTGATTTCATCATCTCTGCCTATAATTTCTTGATAGGGTGTATCTTTTGCGACTTCAGTTAAGTTAATGCCCACGCGGCTAATGACATTTGGCGCTTCAATATCATAAGCTTCTTCAAAATCCACTAATTTAACTTGGTGCTTAGAGGCCAAATTGCCCTTTATGATTTTTGGACCATTTTTTTCTACTGGCTCATCCAGAATGTTCATCAGCATCTTTTGAACATCAAGACTCAATTTTGTAAGCACCTTATAGCCAATTGCGTATTTGTCTTGCATGATGCTCATGAGGATATGCTCAGGAAGAATTTCATCACTGTTGGTTTCCAGTGAATACTGATAGCTTCTCTCAATACAGGCTTTTGCCCTGGGTGTATAGTCCTCTATCCCCGTATTCACATCACCCTTGCCAATCATTTTGACCAGCTCAAATCTCAGATCATCTGTGGTGATTTTATAATAATCAAAAACCGTATGTACTTTTGAATTTTTAATAATGGACAACCCTAAAATCAGATGCTCCGTTCCCACGAACCTATGCCCAAGATCCCTTGCCTCTGCAAAGGCAAAATTGATGACATCATTTGCATTTTCATCAAAATTATATTTAAACATCTGCTGCCTCCCAAATACCTTATCCACATCACAAAATGGTCATTTATATTAATACTAGTTTATCATTCTATTGGTCTTTTTGGAAACACTAAAAAACTGGCTTACAAGATGCAAGCCAGTTTTTCTAATTTGTAAATTTCCCTAATCCTATTTCTCTCTCTCTATTTGCACATTTATAATGTGTCTGTTTTTATTTTTCATGATCTTTCTTCGCTTGTTCAATGACTTTAACTGCAATTTGCATAGGCACTTCTTCATAACGTTCTACCCTCATACTGAACCAGCCTCTTGCTTGAGTCATAGATCTTAAATCCGTCGCATACACAAACATTTCTGACTGTGGCGCTTCAGCGATTACTTTTTGGTAGCCCATTTCATCTTGCTCCATACCTAAAATTCTACCACGTCTTCTGTTCATGTCACCCATGATATCGCCCATGAACTCATCTGGAACATAGATTTCCACATGCATCATTGGCTCAAGTAGAACGGGCTGTGCCATTTCCATACCTTTTTTAAAGGCAAGATGTGCTGCGAGTTTGAATGCCATCTCCGAAGAGTCAACAGGGTGGTATGAACCGTCAAGTAAAGTCGCCTTGAGATTAACAACCGGGAAGCCTGCCAAGATACCCTTATCACAAGATTCTTGAATACCTTTTTCTACTGCCGGAATATATTGGCGTGGTACTGATCCACCAAATATTTTTTCTTCGAAAACAAAAGGCTCACTTGCAGGTTCAAACTTCACATGGATATCACCAAACTGACCAGCGCCACCTGATTGTTTCTTATGTTTTCCTTGAACAGTGGCAACGCCTTTAATGGTTTCACGATAAGCTACCTTAGGATCTTCAAGTACAACCTCTACACCAAATAGGTTTTTAAGCTTAGAAGTAATGACTTGAATTTGCATTGTCCCTTGACCACCAATAAGGGTTTGTTTAGTTTCAATATTTCTTTCGATACAGAAAGATGGATCTTCATCTATCAGACGATGTAGTGATGAATTGATCTTTTCCTCATCACCCTTTGACTTTGGCTCAACTGCCAGGAACAAAGCCGGTTTAGGCAAGTTTATTCCCAAGTACTTGATTGGATGATCCTTATCACAAAGTGTATCACCAGTTTCAGTATACTGTAGTTTAGCTGTTGCCCCAATGTCACCTGCAACGACTCTATCGCATTCAAGTTGCTCTTTGCCTCTTAATAAGAATAAAGAACCAATTTTCTCTTTTTCATCCTTATTGGCATTGAGAACCTCTAAATCCTTCTTCATAACGCCAGAGTAAACCTTAAATATAGAAATCTTGCCTACAAACGGGTCTACGATTGTCTTGAATACAAGGGCAGAAAGTGGTTCGTTATCAGATACCTTTCTTTCAATTTCCTGTTCAGTATCTGGCTCCATCCCCTTGTAAACGCCATCTTTCATATCAAGCGGCGTTGGCATATAATCAAAAATCATGCTCATCAGAGTATGAATACCGATTCTCTTTTCAGCACTACCAACAAGCACTGGTACGATTTCACCCGCTATAACACCTTTTCTAAGGCCCTCATGAATTTCTTCCGTTGTAAATTCTTCACCTTCGAAGTATTTCATCATGAGTTCTTCATCGCTTTCAGCAACTGCTTCAATTAACATATCACGAATCGGTTTTACACGCGGAAGCATATCTTCCGGAATTGGGGCATCCACACATTCAGTGCCATCAAAAACTCTTCCAATTTGATCAACTACATTTACAAAACCGTTAAAAGTCTCTCCTTCTCCTATTGGGATGCAGAAGGGTGCAATTTTTTTACCAAATGTATCTTTTAAATCTTTTATGAGTTTTACATAAGAAACATTGTCTTTATCCATCTTGTTAATGAAAATTACTTTTGGCATTTCTCTTTTTTCAGTGAAATTCCATGCTTTTTCTGTTCCTACTTCTATTCCTGAAGATGCGTCAATAAGAATAACTGCTCCGCCCGAAACCCTGAGAGCGCTAAAAACATCTCCTACAAAGTCAAAGTAACCTGGTGTGTCAATAAAATTATATTTATGATCCTGCCATTCAATCGGTACTATAGAAGCGCCAATACTGAATTTACGGTTAATTTCTTCTTTATCATAATCCGATACGGTATTTCCATCATCAACCTTTCCCATTCTCTTTGTGACTTTAGTTGTATAAAGTAATGCTTCAGTTAAAGTTGTTTTTCCACTTCCCCCATGACCTAAAAATGCAACATTTCTAATTTTGTCTACCGTGTAATTCTTCATAACAATCTTTCTCCTCTCATTATGCAGATTTATTCGAATTTTCGCATTATTTGTAATATTCTATAAACTTTCGAAAAATCCTTCTGAGATTCATAAAAAAAGTCTCAAAATATACAAAAAGTTTATTTTGAGACACATTCTATAAATTAATGATTGAAATTGTTATTACAGTATGCCAGACATCTTTGTGACGTCAAGGCCTTTCTCTTTCCACGCACTAATAATTGCATTTAAGCCAATAGAATCACTTGGCATATGCCCTGCTACAATAATATTGCCAATATTTTGCTCTTTCACAGCTTTAATGACATCTTCAGGCGCATGCATGGCAACGATGGTTCCTACTCCTGCTTCAAAATAAGCTTTATAAACATCAGCGCCACCGTTTGTACCGCCTGCAAAAAGTACGGCAATCTTACCTGCATAATCACCAGCATTACCACATCTGATTACAGGCGAAGCCAAAGCATTTTTGTATATATCAAGCTCATTTAATGCTTCAATTATATCTTCAAGTGTTTTCTTTGGCTTGCTTTCAAAAGCATCGTCTAGATACTTTTGCACAAATCTTTCGCCAATCATGTCTGCTGGCATATGAATATTCATAAAAGGCATACCCGCTAATTTTGCAAACGATGAAACGCGGTCATAATTGCCGACATGACTTGAAATATTTACCGAGTTCATTTTTTTATTGAGTGCCTTTTGAGCTTTGTTTATAGGGACTCCAAACTCCACCATTTTATCGATTTGACGTACCATAACTTTATGAAAATCAATTTGAGATGTATCTGCCTTAGGATGATGGCTTACAACTAAATCATAACCTAACGATTTTGCAAGTAAGATCTCTGGGTTCTCCATATCGATACCGATGAGGATCTTCTTAATATCGTCTCCCTCCACATTTATCGATGTATCACTTGGCATTTCATCCAGTCCTGCCAATTTCAATGCAATTTCCATGATTTCTTTCGTATTCATTTGGTTGCCTCCTTAAATTCCTAATCTATTTCTATGATACATCTTTTTTAATCATTTAGGCAGTCTAAACACGAAAAAAGTTTAGTGCGTCTAATTACTTTTTTGTAAAATTTGAACCCTTCATTGATTAGGTTCAAAGCTAAACAACCACTAATAGCCTATCATCATTTAAGACCAAAACCCGTTTTCGCCTATGCTGTTTGAGGCTGAACATTTCCTTTTGGCATAAATTTTCTTGTGTGCAATAAAAGGAACCCCACGCATTATAAGCGTTGGGGTTCCTTTTTATATAAGAATTCAAAAGATGCAAAATTATCTTACTGGACAAGCGCCAGTTTCACAGCCTTCAGAACCAATATCAAAGCTGATCTCTTCTTTTTCATACTTCGTAATCAACGAAGGTCTGAAAGGCTTCATCTCAGCCACTCTTCTATTATATTCTGCTTCATCAATTGACTCATAAGGCAACATTTGATAAAAACTGTCATCAAGTGGTAAGAAAGAAAGTGCCACTGTATCATCCCAGTTATCATACACCCATTCTTCAACCAACTCCCACTCTTCTGGTCTTACATGAACTGTGATTGAGCAATTGTGCTCAACATAGTTCTCCATGAAAAGCTTGTAGTTTTCAAGCTGGTCTAATGCTGTCACATCGTATTTTGTCTTTCCGAGAGGTGATTTTACAGGGAACTCAACAATTTTAGTTGTACAAGTTTCCCAATCTTGTCCTACCTCAGGGAATACTGGATATCCAAGCTCTTCACACACTTTCACAAGTGGATCATGTGAGTTGATTCTTACACGTCTGATAAAGTAAGGCGAGTGTGAGTAATGAACACCACTTGAAACACTTGGTAATTGAGATAATGTGCCTTCTGGTTTAACAGTTGTCACAAGAATTGGTGGTCTTCCGCCAAGCTCTGCTGCATAAACTTCTGCTTCCTTCTTAGCAACATCTCTTAGTTTTCTTAGCAATGATGCTTGCTCTTCTTTAGACATGTTTGTTGCATTGACCATATCTTGCCAGCCTGTAAGTGAGCAACCGAGTAGCTTGTCTCTTTGTTGAACATTATTCCAAAGTGGTAACTCAAGTTCTACACATGTCATTCTGTAGCTAGAACGTGCAGAAAGTCTTTGAGATTTTAAGAGTCCTTGAACATCTAGCTTATCCCCATCAACAAATGCAAATACGTTGATGGTCGTTAAGTTACAAAGCCCTTTACTATCAAGAAGGATCTCACCACATGGATTTACACCATTGAAGTTTTCTCTACGTTTAGCACCAGCAACTTCATTTACCCAACCTGGTTCACCTGAATATCTCATCTTTTCAAGTTGCCATTTGATCATTTCGCGACTCGGTTTTTCTCTATAGTAAATAGAATTGTTACTCATTTGTCTATGAAGGATTTCTTCATTTACGACCCACTTACCATCTTCCATTGTGTATAGATTTGATTTAGCTTCGATACATTCTTTGTCATCTGCGTCCACTAATACGATTTCAGCTGTTCTTCTAACACCACCAACAACAACATTTTCACCGATGATATTTGCAATGTCTAAACAGTCAATAGGTCTAAGCTTAACTGTTTTCGCTTCATGCAGTAAGCCCAATTTCTTAATAACACGATCTATTTTATGGAACATGTTTTTAAGACTAGTGTGACCGCTTGCCGTACCGCCAAATGTTTTTAATTTTTCACCTTTTGGTCTTACATGATCGTAGTCGATAATGATGGTTTTAATATTTCTATACTCATTTGTATGGATTAACTTTAAGAAGAAGTCTAGAGATTGAACCCAACCCTCTTTTGAGTCTCCAATCGTAATTTTTACTGTATTGTTGTAGAAGAACTCCATACTTGTGTTGTCTTCACGCTCAGATCTCGGAAGAGGCGTGTAGTCTTTGTGAACGACTTCAAAGTCTGTTCTCACTTTTGGTAAAAGCGATACATCTTCCTTTAAAATTCTTACGCCGACACCTGATCCAATCATCAACAGATAGAAAATATCTTTGAAGGCATCAAATGAATTAATAATCTGGAAACTACAATTGTAATTTGCCATTGGATAATGCTTTGCAACAGGTGTACCACCTACCCAAAACGTTCTTCCCGATAAAAACTGTCTTAGGTGAAAAATATTATCAAATAACTCTTCAGCCTCAGATCTGTTGGTCTGTGCAATATTACAATTGTACTCAACAGCTCTTCTTACAGTTTCCCACCAGTACTCTCTTCTTTTCTCTTCAGGCAACCATCTTGAATAGGTTCTATAGTAAACAAAGTCCCCTAATTGTTGCATTGGAGAATCCATGTGCTTATATTTACTGATAAATTCATCTGTTAAAAGACGATGATCTTCTTTTTTTCTTGATACTCTTGTTTTATCTTTCTCATTTCTATAAATGATATATTTTTTAGCAGCATCTTTCCTTGGACTCTCCATTAAAAGATCTTCCACTAAATCTTGAATCTCATCTACCGAAATTGGAAGCTCTCTTCCAGATGATGCTTCCAAAATTGCATCTCCTATCGAGATACAAAGTGATTCATCTATACCCACTGTTGTCTCCAACATTGCTTTTTCAATCGCTCTTACAATTTTACCGATTTCAAAATCGACAACAGTTCCATCTCTTTTCACAACTTTCATAGGTCTATTCTCCCACCTTTGCACAATATTTAGTAATTTCTCTTGGCCGTTAACACTATATATTGTACCACCTGTTATTTGCACTGTAAATATAGCATTCCAAAAAAACACAAAAAAAACGGATCAGACGATCCGTTAATTCGTATAAAGTCGTAATTTATGACCAATTCAAAGTGGCATTATTTCTTGCCCAAAAGTCTAAACATGTTCTTTTTGTACGCTTCGACACCTGGTTGATCAAAAGGATTAACACCTAAAACATAACCACTCACACCACACGCCTTCATGAAGAAGTATAAGAGTTTACCAAAATGATATGCATCCTTCTGAGGAATCGACACCACTAGATTTGGTACATTACCATCTATATGTGCTTCAAGTGTCCCTTTGAATGCATTTTCATTAACATAACTCATGGTTTTACCAGCGAGATAGTTAAGGCCATCTAAATCCTTATCTTCAAGTTCAAGTACGAGATCTTTTTCTACAGAGTCTACTCTTACAACGGTTTCAAACATGATTCTTGGACCATCTTGAATCATTTGTCCCATTGAATGTAAATCTGTTGTGTTATTCATTTTTGTTGGGAATAATCCCTTTCCATCTTTGCCTTCACTTTCACCATAAAGTTGCATCCACCATTCTGCAAGAAATGCCATTGAGGGTTCATAATTGACTAAAACCTCAATTGCCTTGCCTTTGTTGTAAAGGACGTTTCTCATAAGGGCATATTGATAACATGGGTTCTCATCGATGTTTTCTTCAGAAAACTCGATTTCGCCATCCTTTGCACCTTGCATAAAGGCATCTATGTCTATCCCAGCAACTGCGATTGGCAATAAACCTACAGGCGTGATCACAGAGAATCTACCACCTACATTAGAAGGAATCACAAAAGTTTCATAGCCTTCTTCATTGGCAAGCGTTCTAAGGGCACCTTTTTCTGCATCTGTTGTTGCAAAAATTCTCTCCCTAGCACCCTCTTTACCGTATTTAGCTTCAATTGCCTTCTTTAATATTCTAAAGGCAATTGCTGGCTCTGTTGTCGTACCCGACTTAGAAATCACATTCAGACAGACCTCTTGAGATTCGATAATCTCAAGTAAATCAGATAAATAAGTGCCGCTGATATGATTTCCAGCAAAATAAATCTTAGCACCTTTTCTTTTTTCCTTAGGAAGTTCGTTATAGAAGGTATGTGATAAGGCATCAATCACCGTTTTAGCGCCCAAATAAGAACCACCAATACCGATTACAATTAATACATCCGCTTTTTGATTGATTGTCTTTGCAGCTTCTTTAATACGCGCAAACTCAGCTTGGTCGAAATTTGAAGGATAATGCAACCAACCTACAAAATCATTACCTGGACCTTTTTCGCTATGCAAAAGTTCATGAGCTGCTAATATTTGTGGTTTAAAATAATCATACTCATGTGCATTGGTCAAACTATTGGAATAGTCAAATTTAATTTTACTCATTTCTTCATCTCCATTTTTAGACATTAATCGTTTAAGTTTACATTGTTAATCTTTAATTGACTATGGTCTATTGATGCATTTTAGCGTACATGGCAGCGCCGATAATCCCTGCATCATTTTTAAGTTTTGCAATTTCAATTTTAGCAAGTGCTGAATCCTTAAAATATTTAAGATCCTCTAAAGCGATATTGATTTTATCCACCAAGAAATCACCAGCGTGCGAGATGCCACCTCCGAGTACAATAATTTCTGGATCGATCATACAAATAACATTTATGATCCCACGGCTTAAATACTTCACCAATCTGTCAACAACCTTGTTTGCCAGACCATCACCTGCTTTAGCAGCATCAAAGATGATTTGACCGTTAATCTTATTCAAATCACCATTTGTCGCATTAAGAATATATTCAGAGGTTTCTCCCATTTCAAATAAATGCTTTGAATATTTTATGATCGCCGTTGATGATGCAAAAGTTTCAAGACAGCCATTTCTACCACAGTTACAGTCATAAAAGTTATCACCGATAATCATATGACCAATTTCTGAGCCTATACCATGGTGTCCTGATACGACTTCTCCACCGACGATGATACCACCGCCTACACCTGTTCCCAGGGTCAACATAACGGCATTTTTGTAACGTCCTTTTTGAGAAACCTGAAACTCAGCAACACCAGCAACAGTTGCATCATTGTCTATAAAAACCGGAATTTTTACAAGAGCTTCTAATTTTTCTTTAAGTGGCACATGGTACCATTTTAAATTGACACAAGCAAGTACTTGTCCTGTGTGCGGGTCTGCAATTCCA